>CBJLKR010000155.1:0-5818 GCA_966423695.1 uncultured bacterium
AAGTCCCCCAGTCGGAAACTCGCGCCGCGCTGTGACACGGCGCTTTGGTGACCTACCGAGGACGGTTACATCCCCCGCGTATTTCGACCGCCGCCCGGCGTTTAGTTCGGTGCACACGATGTCGATGCCCGACCCAGTCCAGGACCACCTCGTCCTCACGCCGCCCGAGTGGCGCGAGGCTCTCCGCGCCGAGCTCCTGGCCAACGGATTCGAGCAGGACGCCGCGGGCGTCCTCTCCAGGCGCGTGATCGAAGGCCTCGTCCGCGGCTACCTCACGGGCACGCTCGACCCGCCGGTCATGCACCCGCTCGACGAAGCGGCCTGAGCTCGGAGCCCCCTCAGCTACACTCGAACTCGAACATGGGCGTCTCCCAGATCAAGATGCCCCAGCTCGGCGAGTCCGTGACCGAGGGCACCGTCGACAAGTGGCTCAAGCGCGAGGGTGACATGGTCAAGCGCGACGAGCCCCTGGTCGAGGTCGTGACCGACAAGGTCAACGCCGAGATCCCCTCGCCGTTCGAGGGCAAGCTGGTCAAGATCGCGGTCGGCGAGGGCGAGACCGTCCGGGTCGGCGCCGTGATCGCCCAGATCGAGACCGGGGCGCCGGGCGCGGCGACCACGCCCGCCCAAGAGTCAAAGCAAGCCGGGGTCGCGCACACGGAGGTGCCGCCCCAGCCGGCCGCCGGCAGGGCGCCTCAGGCTGTGCCGCGAGCTGAGCCGCAGCCGGCCGACGGCGGCGAGCACATGCGCCTTTCGCCGGCCGTCCGCAAGCTCGCGGCCGAGCACGGCATCGACCCGGCCACGCTCAAAGGCTCCGGGATGGGCGGACGCGTGACGCGCGACGACGTCCTCGCTGCGGTCGGCGGAGACAACGCCGCGCCTGCGCCCGCGGTTCGCCAGGCGCCGGCCGCACCGGCCCCCGCGCCACCCCCCGTCCGCGTCGATGGCAAGCGCGAAGAGCTCGTGAAGCTCAACGTCATGCGCCGCTCGATCGCCGAGCACATGGTGCGCAGTCTCGCCACCTCGCCGCACGCGTGGACGCTGCAGGAGGTCGACGTCACCAACCTCGTGCGCTACCGCGAGGCCGAGAAAGAGAGCTTCAAGTCCCGGCATGGCGCGGCGCTCACCTACCTGCCCTTCGTCGCCCAGATCCTGTGCCAGGCGCTGAAGGAGTATCCGTGGCTCAACTCCTCGTGGAGCGACGACGGGGTGATCCTCAAGCGCTACGTCAACCTCGGCGTCGCCGTCTCCATCCCCGACGGCCTCATCGTCCCGGTCGTCAAGGACGCCGACCGCCTCGGCTTCACCGACCTGGTCAAGACCATCAACGACCTCGTCGAGCGCGCGCGCAACAAGCAGCTCAAGCCCGACGACGTCCAGGGCGGCACCTTCACTCTCAACAACACCGGCGCGACGGGCTCGGTCGCGAGCCAGCCGATCATCAATCAGCCGCAGGCGGCGATCCTGACCACCGAATCCATCGTCAAACGAGCCGTCGTCGTCGATGACGCCATCGCGATCCGCCACATGATGAACATGTGCCTGAGCTTCGACCATCGGATCATCGACGGCATGATGGCCGGGCAGTTCCTCACCACCGTCAAGCAACGGCTCGAGCAGTGGACGGCCGGTAGCATTCGGCTGTGAGCACCCAGGTCCCCGAGTGGATCCGCGTCAGGGTCACCGAGGGCGGCAACTTCAAAGAGCTGAAGCAGATCGTGGGGGGACGCCACCTGCACACCGTGTGCGAGGAGGCGCGCTGCCCGAACATCTTCGACTGCTGGAACCGGCGGACGGCGACCTTCATGATCCTGGGCGACGTCTGCACGCGGGCCTGCCGGTTCTGCGCGGTCACGTCCGGGCGGCCCACCGAGCTCGACCTGGGCGAGCCGCTGCGCGTGGCCGAGTCGGTGGCCGAGCTCGGCCTGAAGCACGCGGTCATCACGTCGGTCGACCGCGACGACCTGCGTGACGGCGGGGCCGGCATCTTCGCGCGCACGATCCGCGCCATCCGCAGGCGCAGTCCGGGCACGACGATCGAGGTGCTGACGCCCGACTTCCAGGGCGACTTCGACGCGGTCCGCACCGTCGTCGAGGCCCGGCCCGACATCTTCAACCACAACACCGAGACGGTGCCCCGCCTGTACGCGCGCATCCGCCCGAAGGCCGTCTACGCCAACAGCCTCGCGCTGCTGCGCCACGTCAAGGCGCTTGCGCCCGAGATGGTGACCAAGTCGGGGCTGATGGTCGGCCTGGGCGAGACCGAGGACGAGCTCCTCGAGGTCTTCCGCAACATGCGCGCGCACGACATCGACGTCCTCACCGTCGGCCAGTACCTGCGGCCCTCGAAGAAGCATGCCGAGGTCGTGCGCTACTACAGGCCCGAGGAGTTCGTGCGCCTCAAGGACCAGGCGCTCGCGATGGGCTTCGGCCACGTCGAGGCCGGCGCGCTGGTCCGCTCCTCCTACCACGCCGATGAGCAAGTCCCGGCCTCGCGTCAGAGCCTGCTGGCTGGGTAGGATCCCCTACCGCGAGGCCTGGGATCTCCAGGCCCGCCTGGTGGGAGACCTGCGCGCCGGCGGGGGCTCCGATGCCCTCCTCCTTCTCGAGCATCCCCATGTCTTCACCCTGGGCAAGGCGGCTGTGGCCGAGCACCTCCTGTGGGACGAGGCCGAGCGGGCGCGGCGCGGCGTCGAGGTCGTCTGGTCCGATCGTGGCGGCGAGGCGACCTACCACGGGCCCGGGCAGCTCGTCGGCTACCCGGTCCTCGACCTCGACCACCTCGGGCTGGCCATCCCGGCCTACCTGGATCTGCTCGAGCGCTCGCTGATCGAGTATCTCGCCGAGCTGGGGATCGAATCCGAGCCCGGCGAGCCCGGCCTGACCGGCGTCTGGCGGCGGGGCGAAAAGCTCGCCGCGATCGGGATCAAGCTGAACCGTTCGGTGGTGAGCCACGGCTTCGCCCTGAACCTGACGACCGACCTCGCCTACTTCGACGGGATCGTCCCCTGCGGCCACGCCGAGCTCCGGCCGACGTCGGTCGAAGCGGCCACCGGGCGCCGGCTGGACACCCGGGAGGCGGCCCGCGGCTACGCTCGGAACTTCGCCCGCCTGTTCGGGGTGGACCTGGATTGGGTGGTGGCTGGGAGCCTCGCGGAGGCCGGGGGATCCGCCGTCCGCCGCTAATCGGGAATACGTCGCGTTACCAAGCGGGTATTCATAGCGTGAGGAGTAGGAAGGTGCGGGCGCAGGGGGTACTGGGTTTGCCCTCGCTCGTTATCGGGTAAGGGAAATGAGCATGCCAAGCAAGAAGCGAGCGACAGAGGAGAAGACCAAGCCCGAGCTGGTTCGGCTCGACAACGTCAGCATGGACGAGGACGACGAGATCCTTCCTGACTTCGAGGCCGAGGTCGACGACGGCCGGCGGGTCTGGGTGACCGCGGTCCTCGAGCGCACCGCCGTGATCGAGCCGGCGCCGGGCGAGCCGAAGGTGCTGGTCAACCGCCGGCGCCTGTTCGTGAACCCGAGCCATCTGCGGGTCCGCCACCTGGCGAGCAAGGAAGCCGCACGGCGCGGTCGAGAGGCGGCCCGACAGCTACGCCTCCAGGAACAGCAGAGCTCCGCAGCGTAGGCTGAGCGGCCCCTGTGGGTCGCTTCACCTTTGGGAAGTCGACGGAAGGCCCTCTGGTAACATTCGCTGCTGCCGAAAAGCTCGGCGCCTGCCTATTTCCGCGGCGCCCTTTCGCCGCCTACGAGGGAAGCACACTCTATGAGCAAGACCGTTGAACTCGTCTCGCTGGCCAGCATCGTCCCACCCCCGAATCACGAAGTCAGCGGCGGCTTCAACGCGATAGTGGACGGCAAGGAGGTAAGGGTCCGCGCCGTGCTGGAGCGGACCGTCGTCATCGAGCATCACGAAGGCGGCGAGCGCAGCGTGGTGCGCAAGGACAACTGCATGGTCAAGCCGTCTTCGGTCGCCTTCGTACCCGGCAACCCCAACAACGGGGTGGGCCCGAGGCAGTGGCGACGCCTCCCCGGCAAGCCGCCGGCCCCCGGCACCAACGGCGCTACGAACGGCGGACCGAACGGCGGGCCGACCGGCGGCACGAACGGGGGAAAGTAACCCCTCCCGTCCGGCCGGGCGGAGCATCCCGGTCTAGTCGATATACCTCTGGGCGACCAGGGTCAGGAACGGGTGGAAGTCCTTGGACAGCGCGACTTCCTCGAACGCCTTTCGCGCCTCCTCGAACCGTCCACCCTTGTGCTTGGCCATCTCGTCGCTCGCGATCTCGCGCACGAGGTCGGCGTCGACGGTGGGACCCTCGGCCAGGCGTGCCGAGTTCTTGACCCACTGCCACACCTGCGAGCGCGAGATCTCCGCCGTCGCCACGTCCTCCATGAGGTTGTTGATCGCCGCCGCGCCGGTCCCGCGCATCCACGATTCGATGTACTGGATGCCGACGCTCACGTTCATGCGCAGACCGTTCTCCGTGATCGAGCTGCCAGGGATCTTGACGTCGATCAGCTGACCGGCCACGACTGCGACCTCGGGTCGCTGCTTGTCGAGCTGATTCGGCCTGTCGCCCAGGATCCGGTCGAACGACTCGATGGCCGTGGGCACGAGGTCCGGATGCGCGACCCAGGTGCCGTCGAACCCGTCGTTCGCCTCCCTGTCCTTGTCCTCCTTCACCTTGGCGAGAGCGACTCGGTTGACCTCGGGATCGCGGCGCGAGGGGATGAACGCCGCCATGCCGCCCATGGCGTGCGCCCCGCGCTTGTGGCAGGTCTTGACCAGGAGCTCGGTGTACGCGCGCATGAACGGCACCGTCATCGTCACCTGGGCCCGGTCCGGGAGCACGAAGTCCGCGCGGTTGCGGAACTTCTTGATCACGCTGAAGATGTAGTCCCAGCGGCCGGCGTTGAGCCCGCTCGAGTGGTCGCGCAGCTCGTAGAGGATCTCCTCCATCTCGAAGGCGGCGAGGATCGTCTCGATGAGCACCGTCGCCCGGATCGTGCCTCTGGGGATGCGCAGCTCGTCCTGCGCCATGTTGAAGACGTCGTTCCAGAGCCTCGCCTCGAGGTGGCTCTCCAGCTTGGGCAGGTAGAAATACGGGCCGCTCCCCTTCTCGAGGAGCCGCTGGGCGTTGTGAAAGAAGTACATGCCGAAGTCGAAGAGGCTGCCTGACATCGGCTTGCCGTCGACCTCGACGTGGCGCTCGTCCAGGTGCCAGCCGCGAGGCCGCACCAGCAGCGTCGCGACCTTGTCGTTCAGCTTGTAGTTCTTACCCTCCGGGCTCGTGAAGTCGATCCGGCGCTCGATCGCGTCCGTCAGGTTGACGTGGCCCTCCACCATGTTCGACCACGTCGGCGAGTTCGCGTCCTCGAAATCCGCCATGAAAACGCGCGCACCCGAGTTGAGCGCGTTGATCAGCATCTTGCGGTCGGTCGGGCCGGTGATCTCGACGCGCCGGTCCTGCAGGTCGCGCGGGGCTTGCGCCACGCGCCACTCGCCGTCGCGCACCGAGCTCGTCGTGGTCAGGAACTGCGGCATCTCCCCCGCGTCCAGACGCGCCTGGCGCTCCTGCCGAAGGCGGAGGAGGTCCTGGCGACGTCCGCCGAACTCTCGCTGGAGCCTGGCGACGAACTTCAGAGCGGGGGGCGTGAGGACCTCGCCCGCGCGGCCCTCCACCCTTCCTTTGACATCAACGTGGTCGGTGGTGGCCATCGAGACCAGCCTACAGGAGGACTAATTGCCGGCGAGACGCTCGACGACCGGGGCGAGCGCCGAGACGATCTCGCCCTCGCGGAGCCGCATGAC
>CBJLKR010000156.1:0-5816 GCA_966423695.1 uncultured bacterium
GCTCATCGCCGACGAGCCCACCGGAAACCTCGACCAGGACAACGCCTGGGAGATCATGGACCTCTTCGAGGACATCGCCGCCTGGGGCACGGCGGTGCTCGTCGCCACCCACAACGTCGAGATCGTCACGCGGCTCCAGAAGCGCGTCCTCACGCTCGTCCACGGGAGGCTCGTCAGGGACCAGCCCGCCGGCCAGACAGGGAGGATGGCGTGGCTGGCAACGTCGTGACCGCCCGCTTCCCGCGGGCCCGCCGGGCCCGGATCGTCGCCACGAACGTCACCCGCCTGGTCTTCGCCGGCGCCGCCCGCAACTGGGCGCGCAACATCGCCAGCACCGCCCCCGCCCTGACCTCCATGGCCCTCGTCCTTCTTATGTCGGGCCTCATCGGGCTGACTGCCTTCGCCCTCCACAACATGGAAGAGGCGCAGGCGGCGCAGGCCTCGCTGCTCCACGTCTACCTCCGCGACAACGCCAAGGACGCCGACGTCGCCGACCTCCAGCAGCGACTCCAGAAAGACGCGCGCGTGAGCAAGGTGACGTACACCTCGAAATACGACGCGCTGCAGCGCGCCCAGAGCATGCCCGGCCTTCCCGAGCTCGCCGACGCGACCGACAGCAACCCCTTTCCGGCGAGCCTCGACGTCCAGGTGAAGAACATCGACGATATGTCCGCGATCGACGCGATCGCGCGCGTCGACATCGTCGCCGACCCCGCCCAGCCGACCTCTTACGACAAAGGTGCCTACCAGCGCCTTCAGGCCATCCTCTTCGGCATCGCGCTGGCGGGCGCCGCGTTCATCGGCCTGCTGGGCTTCGTCGCCGTGACGGTGACGATGAACAGCGTCAAGGCGGCGATCCACTCGCGCCGCGACGAGATCTCGATCATGCAGCTGGTCGGCGCCAAGCGCTGGATGGTCCGCGGGCCGTTCGTGGTCGAGGGCGCGATCACGGGCGGTCTCGCCGGCGCCGTCGCCGGCGCCACGACGTTCGCGCTCGCCGCCTCCGCGATCGCAGCGGGCTCGAACAGCTTCGAGCAGTTCGCCCCGGGCGTGACCATGACCGTCGCCGCGACCGCCGCGGCCGCCGTCTTCGCCGCCGGCCTGCTCCTCGGCTCGGGGTCCAGCCTGCTCACGTTGCGGAGGCACATGGAGTCGTGAAGAAGGCCTTCGTCGCCGCGCTGTTCGCGCTGTTCGCCGCCGGTGCCGGCACAGGCACGTCCGCGCAGGCCAACACCTCCCAACCCGACCCGCAAGCCCAGCTGAATATCGTCGACCAGATCCGCGCCCAGCTCGGCAGCAACCTCGCGGACGCGCTCGCCGCGCAGCAGCAGCTGCGCCAGTCGCTCCAGGAAAACGCGACCCAGCAGGCGCAGGTCCAGCAGCAGATCGCCACCGTCCAGGCCCAGATCGACGCCCTCGACACCCAGATCGCCGAGCACCAGCGGCGCGAGGTCCAGCTGCAGACCAGGATCGACAACGAGAAGGCGCAGCTCCAGCAGCTCGCCCGCGCGGTGTACGAGTCGCCCGGCTCGGTCCTCGTCGTGCTCGCCGAGTCGAAGAGCCTCGGCGACCTCTTCACCCGCGTCGCGGACCTCGACGTCGCGGGCACCCGCGCCGAGCAGCTCAAGCGCGAGCTGGCGATGAACCTGCACACGCTCCAGGTCGAGCGGCAGCAGGAGGAGGAAGCGCGCAACGAGCAGCTCAAGCTTCGCGGCAGCCTGCAGACGCAGCTCGCGCAGCTGGTCGCGCTGCAACAGCAGCAGGAGAAGTCGATGTCCGACCTCGAGGTGAAGATCGAGCAGACGCGCTACGAGATGGCGATCCTCCAGCGCCAGTCGACCCAGCTCGCGCAGGCCGTCACCGATATGCTGCAGCAGCAGCAGGACGCGATCATCGCCGCCGCCATGCAGGCGGTGTGGACGCAGCTTCAACTCTGGCTCCAGTCCAACAACGTCGGTCAGATCCAGACGAGTGCCGGCCACTCGACGAAGTACCGCTTCATCTGGCCCGAGCCAAACGCGCAGATCTCCCAAGGTTTCGGGCCGACCACGTTCTGGTTCGAGCCGCCCTACGGCACCTACCCGCACTTCCACACGGGCATCGATATGGTCGAGCCGTTCGGCTCACCCGTCTACGCCGCGGACGACGGCGTGGTGGCCCTGGTCGGCAGCTCGGGTAGCGGCTACGGCAACTACGTCGTCATCGCCCACGCGGGCGGCTTCGACACCCTGTACGGCCACCTCTCGACGGCGCTCGTCAAGCCGGGCCAGCAGGTGACGCAGGGCACTCCGGTCGGCCTGGAGGGCTCGACCGGCAACTCGACCGGGCCGCACCTCCATTTCGAGCTGCGGATCGGCGGCCGGCCGGTCGACCCGACGCCTTACCTGCCGCCCGGCGCGCCGTCCGCGTACCGCGGCTGACGGAGAGGCACCTTCAGCACAAAGGCCCCGACCGCACCGGCCGCCATCCACCTCGGGTCGGCCATTCCCACCGCCATGACGGCGAGCATCAATCCCGCGCTGCACTCGACGCAGCCGACCGCGTAGCGAAGGCCGGCGGCCGCGCCGTCTCGGTTCGACGCCTTGCACATGGCGATGCATCGTGCCCTTCCGCGCCACATGAGCGGGAGGCACGCATAGGCGACGGCAATCGCGAGCGCGGCCGCGACGGGGACGGCTGCGGCGAGGATCACCAACGCCGCGCCGAACGCCCACCACACGGCGAGATAGATGCCGAGGCCGGCGACGACCGCCCCCGTGCGCCACCCGTCTGCGCCTCGGGCCGCCGCCACGAAGAAAGGCGCCGACGACGGCAGCATCATCGCCGCCATCATCAGCGCGCTCGACGCCGCCTCAGTCGGGGTACTCATCGCGTCGCCGCAGCCACATGACGCCGTTCTCACCCTCGTCCCGACCCCTGGGCACGAGGTCGAGGTACTGATAGCCGACGTTGAGCATGTCGAGCCCACGCTCGTACGTCGAGTATGTGTGGTAGATCGTCCCGTCCTTGTCGCGCAGGAAGACGCTTATGCCGGGAAGCTCGGACATCGAGACCTTCTGGCTGCGGTAGTTGTACTCGGCATTTTCGGTGCCGACCTGGTCCGGCCGGAACGAGACGCCGTAGTCGAAGTTGAAATCGGATCCGGCTGACGAATACCAGGGAAGGCTCCAGTTCATCCGCTTCGAATAAGCCGCGAGCTTGGGGTACGGGGCGCGCGACACCGCAGCCATCGTCACGTCGCGATGGGCCAGGTGCACCACCTGGCGATCGATGTTGTCGAGCCACCACGAGCACACGAAGCACGGCGCGTCGGCCGTCCACGTCGTCTGGTCGGACGCGGTGTCAGGGTTGAACATCGCGTGGTAGATGACGAGCTGAGAGCGGCCCTCGAACAGGCCGGCCAGCGTCGTGCGGCCGCGCGGGCCCTCGAACGCGTACTCCTTGTCGACGCGCTCCCACGGGAGCTCCCGCCGCGCCGCGCTCAGCCGGTCGCGGGCCCTGGTCAGCTCCTTCTCCTCGGCCAGGTGGCGCTTGCGCGCCTCCAGCCACTCCGCGTGCGAGACCACCTTGTGCTGCGCCATCTCCACCTCCAATAAATGCAACGACTGGTTGCGTATCTTATCAGCCAAGAGCAACCAATGGTTGCGCTAGACTATTCCACCGCAGCCATGATCGACGCCAAGGTCGAGCGCGACATCCTGATCGAGGCGCCGGTCGACGTCGTCTGGCGAATGATCACCGCGCCGCATGAGATCGTGCGCTGGTTCGCCGACGAGGCGGACCTCGACCCGACTCCCGGAGCTGCCGGCGAGCTTCGATTCAAGAGCCAGCGGACGTTCGCGCTTCGCGTCGAGGTCGTTGAACCCATGCGCAGGTTCGCGTTTCGGTGGGCGACCGTGCCCGACGAGAGGCCGCGCGAGCGCAACTCCCTTCTCGTCGAGTTCCTCCTCACCGAGGAGCCGCGTGGCACCAGGCTCAGGGTCGTCGAGAGCGGGTTCCAGAACGTGGACTGGTCGGACGCCGAGATGGCGAAATACGCCGAGGACCACAACCAGGGATGGAGCATGTACCTCGGCCGGCTCCGCGAAGTCCTCCTGGGGCCGCGGTGAGCCCCGTCGCGGTCGACGAGGAGGAGCTGCTCGAGGCGGTAGCCGACACCTCGCGCCGCATGGTCCTCGACCTGCTGCTGACGCAGGGCCGCACGACGCCGACCGCCCTGGCCGCCGAGCTTCCGTTCACCCGCCAGGCCGTGGCCAAGCACCTGGCCGTGCTCGATCGCGTCGGCCTCGTCGAGGGTTTTCGCACCGGCCGCGAGGTCCGCTACTCCGTGAAGCCTGAACATCTCGATGTGGCGGTCAAGGCGATGGCCAGGGTGGCGGCCCGCTGGGACGCGCGCCTCGAACGGATCAAGCGCATGGCCGAGCGGGAGGCTCGGAACAAGAAAAAGTAGACTGGCCCGCGATGTTCACCGGCGCCAAGTACGCCCGCAGCGGCGACGTCAACATCGCGTACCAGGTCGTCGGCGACGGCCCGATCGACCTCGTGCTCACCTTCGGCTGGGTCTCGCACCTCGCGTACATCTGGGAAGAGCCCGCCATCGCGAGCTTCCTCAACCGCCTCGCCTCCTTCACGCGCCTGATCCTCTACGACAAGCGCGGCACCGGCATGTCCGATCGCGTCTACCCGCTCCCGACGCTCGAGCAGCGCATGGACGATGTGCGGGCGGTCATGGACGCCTCCGGCTCGGAGCGCGCCGCGGTGATGGGCATCTCGGAGGGAGGCGTGATGTCGACCCTCTTCGCCGCCACGTACCCCGAACGCACCGTCGCCCTGATCATCAACGGCAGCTACCCGTCGTGGCTGAAGCGCGAGTACTACCCGTGGGGTGTCACGGACGATGAGATGGAACGGCGCCTCAGCGGCGTCGAGGCGGGGTGGGGCAAGGGCGGTGGCATGCACCGTTACGCACCCAGCCAGCTCGCCAATCCGGAGGTATCGGCGTGGTGGGGAAGGTTCACGCAGATGAGCGCCAGCCCACGGGACGCCTCCGATCTCATCCACCTGAATGTGCTGATCGACATCGGAGGCGTCCTGCCTTCGATTCACGTGCCCACGCTGGTCATCCACGCGCGAGCCGACATGGTTGCGCCGATCGAGGCCGGCCGGTACTTCGCCGAGCACATCCCCGGCGCTCGCCTGCTCGAGCTCGACTCCGCCGACCACTGGTTCTACTTCCTGGACGCCGACCTCGTCCTCGGTGAGATCCAGGAGTTCCTCACCGGCGTGCGCACGGCGCCACCGCCGGAGACGATGGTCGCGACGGTCCTGTGCACCGAGGTCGCCCAGGCGGGCGCGCACGCCGTCTGGCTCGGCGATCGGCGCTGGAACCAGCTGGTCGACAGCCATCACGCCGTCGTCCGCAAGGCGCTGCAGCGGTACCACGGCAGGGAGATCGAGGCAGGCGAGCGCGGCGTGACCGCCGTCTTCGACGGCACGGCCCGCGCCATCCGCTGCGCCATCGAGGTGCGCGACGAGTTGCTGCACCTCGGCCTCCGCATCCGTGCCGGCGTTCACGCCGGCGAGTGCGAGATCGGCGATGGCCGGCCGCGCGGCGTCGCGCTGCACGTGGCCTCGAGCGTCATGCAGGCGGCGCAGCCCGGCGAGGTGCTGGTGTCCGGGACGGTGAAGGACCTCGTCGTCGGCTCCGGGGTGGAGTTCAGCGACCGCGGCGTGCGCGTCTTCGCCGGGCTCCCAGGCTCCTGGGCGCTCTACTCGGCCGGCCCGGGGCAGCCCGCCGCCGAGACCGTTCCGGCGCG
>CBJLKR010000157.1:0-5815 GCA_966423695.1 uncultured bacterium
TCTTCCATGGTCGACTCTCAGGTTGGGGGGGAAAGAAAAAAGCCTAGGTTGCCTAGGCGCTGTCAATAGTAGCAGGACGCCTGACGAACCCACCAGTCGAGGCACAGACGCCGCTCGGCTTCCCGGACCACCGCGACCGTCGCCGGCACGGGCCGCAATCTCGACGTCAGCGCGCTGCTGACCCGGGCGGGGCGGCCCAGCCGATCTTCGACCGGGCCATATCATTCGGTCGATGCCTGGCGCGACCATCGCCGTCCTGCATGGTGACCAGACCGGCGAGGAGCTGTTGAAGGAGGCCCTGCGCCTGCTCGAGCCGGGAGTCCTGGGCGTCGAGGTCAAGATCCGCGACTACGACCTGTCGCTGGACGAGCGCCGGCGGACGCGCAACCAGTGCGTGCTCGACGCCGCCGCCGGACTTCGCGAGCTCGGCTTCGGGATCAAGGCCGCGACCGTGACGCCCGAGGGCTCGGGCGACGTGGGGAGCCCAAACGCCGTCCTGCGCAAGCAGATCGACGGGCGGGTCATCGTCCGCACCGGCCGGCGCATCCCCGGCGTCCGGCCGCTGGCCGGCGTCCACGCCCCGATCTCCGTGATCCGGATGGCGGTCGACGACGCGTATGGCGCGCGCGAGTGGCGCGAGGGACACGACCTCGAGGAGTGGGCGTTCCGGACCGAGAAGATCAGCCGGCGGACGTGCCGGATCGTCGCCGAGTACGCGTTCCAACACGCCCGCCGCATCGAGGCCAAGGTGTTCGGGGGCCCCAAGTTCACCGTCAGCCCCGTCTACGAGGGCATGTTCAAGGAAGAGCTCGACGCGGCGGCGGCGCGCCACCCGGACGTGCGCTACGAGCCGCACCTGATCGACGCCACCTACGCCCTTCTCCTGGCCACGAGCGGCGAGGCGCTGGTGATCCCCGCGCTCAACCGCGACGGCGACACCCTTTCGGACCTCGTCATGCAGATGTTCGGCACCATCGCGGGGGCCGAGTCCACGCTGCTGTCGTTCGACGAAGCCGGGGCGGTGACAGTGGCCATGACCGAGGCGCCGCACGGGACCGCGCCGGCGCTCCAGGGCAAGAACGTGGCCAACCCGATGGCGATGATCCTGGCCCTCGCCTCGCTTCTCGGGTACATGAAGGGCGACGACGCGCGACGAGCGTCGAGAGCCGTCTACGAGGCGGCGCTCGAGGCGGTCTCGGACGGCGTGCGCACCGCGGACATCGGCGGCCATGCCTCCTCTTCCGACTTCACCGCGGAGGTCGTGCGCCGGGTCAAGACCAAGGTCGACGTCTGGAGCTCCCTCGCCGACATCGACCGCTGAGCCCTTGCGCTACCTCGCGCTGGGCGACTCGTACACCATCGGCACCGGCGCGTCGAGCGCGGAGCGCGCGTGGCCGTCCATCCTCGCCGCCCGCCTCGGCGCGGACCTGACCAACCCGGCGGTCAACGGCTACACGACCGAGGATCTGATCCGGGACGAGCTGCCCCTGTTGCGCAAGCTGCGCCCGAACGTCGTCACGGTGCTCATAGGGGTGAACGACCTGGTGCAGGGACGCAGCCCGGATTCGTACAGGGAGTCTTTGCGCACCATCTACGAGGAGGTCGTGGTCGGCGCCGATGCCTTCGCCGTGTCGATTCCGACCTGGTCGTACACGCCCGCCGCGGCCGATTTCGGCGGCGCGGCGCACGTCGCGCGCCTGACGGAGCTCTTCAACGCGGTCGCGAGCGAGGAGGCCGCCAGGCTGGGGATCGAATGGATCGACATCGGTCGGGTGAGCACCTCACGGATCGGAACCCCCGGGTGGCTCGCGCCGGACCAGCTGCACCCCGGCGACGCACAGCACCTGGCGTGGGCCGAGGTCATCTGGCCCAAGGTCCGCGACCGGCTGCGCTAGACCGAGATCCTCTTGAACGACTCGGCGTACTGGTATCCGCGCTTCTTCCCGACGTCGCGGTGCCGCTTGCGCATGAACTTCTCGAAGTCCCACTCCCGGCCCGGCTTGGAGACCTGGCTCTTGTGCTTGCGCAGGGCCTCGATCTTGCGGTCCAGGGTCGGGGTGATGTCGACGAGGAAGTCACCGTGGGTCCAGAACGGGATCCAGACCTCCTTGACCTCGTGCGGCTCGAAGCCCTCCTTCAGCAGCGACCGGAACGCCCGTGGGTTGCGCGAATCGGGATAGACGGCGGCCAGCGTGGCCTCTCCGACCGCGAGGTGGTCGGGGTGCGAGCCGCCCATCGGCGCGTCCAGGACGCGGCCGGGGATGTGGGTGATCACCAGTTCGGGCTTGTGCTTGCGGATCATGCGCACGATGTCGCGGCGCAGCTTCAGGTCGGGCGAGAGGTGCCCGTCCTTGTAGCCCAGGAACTCGATCCGCTTCACGCCGAGCACCTTCGCCGCGGCGCGCTGCTCGCGCGCCCGGATGGCGACGAGCTCCGAGTCCTTCTGCGCGGGGTCCTCGCCGCCCTGGCGCCCATCGGTGACGATCACGTAGGTGACCTCGGCGCCGCTGTCGGCCAGGCGGGCGATCGAGCCGCCGGCGCCGAAGTCGGGATCGTCTGGATGAGCCGAGACCACCATGACCCTTTCGAACTTGGGCAGGCGGCCGTTGCTGCGCGAATTGGGCATGTAAGAAAAGGTTAGAGAACCCGCGGTCCCTGCGCCGGGCCTCCTAGCGCTTCGATCGTGATGGCGCGCTGAGCGACGGCAGCGGGATCGCCGGCTGGAGAGGCGCCCACAGCGCCTCCAGCTGCTCCGCGGTCAACCTGGTCCGCACCGCGATCACACGACCGCCGAACGCGGCCGTCTTCACGGCCGCCCAGCCCCCGCCGGTGGCAAGCCGCATCGGCACGGTCACCACCGCCGCCAGCGCCGCCGCCTCCTCCCCGGCCCGCGCGCCACCGTCGGCCACCGCCCGCGACAGGACGCTCGACAGTTCGTCGCCGAGCTGCCACGGCTTGGCGAGCGCCGCGCACTGGCTCGCGCCCAGCCGGCCGACCGCGGTGACGTAGCGGGACACCATCGCGCCGAGCGTGCGCGCATTGTTGACCGGGATCGCCGACGCGAAGGGCGCGTAGGAGGCCGCGAACTTGATCGGCGTGAGCTGATGGCGCTGGACGAGCGCGGAGACGGCGTGCCAGGTCGCGACCGCCTCGTCGTCCGAGCGGCCGCCGAAGAAGTCGACGAGGGCGGTGCCCGCGTTGACGAGCGGCGCGAGCGCCTCCACGTTGGCGTCGGGCGAGGCGGCGGCGACCCGTTCCCAATCCCCGCGGCCGAGGGTGGCGACCTTGTGCGCGAAACCGCCGCCGTTCAGAGCCTCGTAGGCGATCGATGGCTGGAACGGCGTCATCGCCTGCCGGATCTGCTCCGCGTCGGGCCCGCCGTGCGTCTCGATGACGTAGCCGGCGCGCTCGACCGCGGCGAACACCTTGCACCGCGTGTAGGTGTCGAGCTCGCGCGTCGCTTCGAGGGCGATGAGGATCGAACGCACCACCCCGGCGGGTTCGGCGGCGCCTTCGCGCGTGACGCTCGCGACGAGCTTGCGCCGGTCGAGGATGCGCAACCACTGGATGGGCGTGAGCTCGGCCACGCCCTTGATGAAGGAGGCGACCTCGGCGTGGTTGGCGCCGTACAGCGCCGGCGGCCGAGCCGACGCCGAGGCGGCGCGCGAACGCCGCGTCTTGACCACGTCGCCGGAATCGAGCGACGCGAACGGGATGACCACCTCGAGCGGCTCCCACAGGGCGGCCGCGTGCTCTGGAGAAAGCTCGGCGACCGCCCCAAGCACGCGACCGCCGTGGACGGCGGTGCGGACGGCGGCCCACCCTTCGTCGCCCGTGACGTGGTGCGGGATGAAGCTGAGCGCGGCAAGGGCCACCGCCTCCTCCACGGGGGAATGGCGGTGCTTGGCCACGGCCTGGACCAGGGCGGCCGACGCGGTCGGGTCGACGCGCCAGCGCTTCGCCAGGGCGAGGACCCCTTCGCGGCCCAGGCTTTCCAGGAGGGCGATGAACCGCCGCGTCCGCGGGTCGAGGGCGTCTGAGCCGGCGGTCGGGATCAGGGCCGCGAACGGCGCGTAGTGCACGGCGAACTTGAGCGCCGGGGCGTGGGACCGCGCGATCAGCGCCGTCATCGCCTGCCACGCCGCGACCTGCTTGTCGTCGCTCTTCTTCGCCAGCGTGTCGAACAGCACCTCGCCCGCCCGCGCCATCGGTTCCGAGATGCGCGTATCGCTCGTCCGGATGGCCGCCTGGATGGACTGCGCCGAATCGGCGGCCGCGGCGCCGTCCTTGCTCACCGAGGCGACGAGGCGGCGGGCGGTGAGGACCTGGCGCCACTGCCAAGGCGTCAGCTGGCCGGCGGCGGCGATGAACGCCTCCACCTCGGCCGTGTGCGGGCCGAAGCGGTGCGAGTCGGCGTCGTTGGCCCTCTGGATCCGGCCCAGCAAACCGTGTGAGGCGGGCACCACGGCCCTATTCTCTGCCCCGCGACGGCAGGCTTAAGCCGCCTTAGACAGTCTCGACTTTGAGCAAGTTCGTCTGGCCCGGCCGGCCCACGGGCACGCCCGCCACCACGACCACCCGATCGCCCCGCCGGACCATCCCGCTCTCGACCGCGGCGGCCGTGGCGTTGGCGATCATCTGGTCGGTGTCCCGCCCGGGCTTGACGAGCATCGGCACGACGCCCGAGTAGAGCGCCGCCCGGCGCAGCACCTCTTCGTGCGGGCTCGCCGCGATGACCGGCATCGAGGGCCGCGCCTTGCTGCAGCGCAGCGCGGTCGTACCCGACTCGGTGAAGGCGATGATCACCTTCGCCTGCAGCTCGGTCGCCGTCGCCGCGGCGGCGTGCGCGATCGCGCCGCCCACCTGTCCGGGCTCGCGCCACACCTGGCGCGCACGCTCGAACGCCGGATGCTTCTGGGCCGCGATGCAGATGCGCGCCATCGCGCGCACGGCTTCCACCGGGTGGGCGCCGATCGACGTCTCCTGCGACAGCATCACGGCGTCGGTCCCGTCCCAGATCGCGTTGGCGACGTCCGACGCCTCGGCCCGGGTCGGCCGGTTCGAGGTGACCATCGACTCGAGCATCTCGGTCGCCGTGATCACGGGCACGCCGGCGCGGTTGGCGCGGTCGATCACGTCCTTCTGGACGGCGGGCAGCTCGCCGAGCCGAAGCTCGACGCCCAGGTCGCCGCGCGCCACCATCACCGCGTCGGCGACCTCCAGGATCGCGCTGAGGTTGCGGATCGCCTCGAGCTTCTCGAGCTTGGCGATCACGGGAATGCTGCGATCGAGGCCGGTGATGTGCTGCTGGCACGTGACGACGTCCTCGGGACGCCGCACGAAGGAAAGCGCGACGTAGTCGACCTCGAGCTCCGCCGCGAGCTTCAGGTCCTCCAGGTCCTTGTCGGTCAGCGCCGGCAGCGGCAGCGGCCGCCCCGGGACGCTGATTCCCTTGCGCTCGCCCAGCAGCCCGCCGCGCACGACCGTCGCCTCGGCGCGGCCGTCGTTCACCCGGCGCACGGCAAGCTCGATGCGGCCGTCGTCGAGCAGGACGCGGTCGCCTGAGCGCAGCGCGTGCACGAGCTCGACGTGGCTGACCTGGATCTCCTCCCCGCCGCCGGGACGCGATTCCCCGCCGGCGCCCACGAGCGCGACGGTCCGGCCGCGCACCAGGCGCTGGAACGTGCCCTCGACAGGACCGGTGCGGATCTTCGGCCCCTGGAGGTCGCCCAGGATGGCCACCGGCCGCCCGACGGCCGCCGCCGCCTCGCGGACGTTCGCCGCCGCCTCTCGGTGCGCGGCGGCGTCGCCGTGC
>CBJLKR010000158.1:0-5791 GCA_966423695.1 uncultured bacterium
CTCGTGCGCTGTTCAATCTAGCCGAGCCTCGCGCCCGTCGTAACAGGCAGGGGTGGCGCGCGGCCCGCGCCCGGGTAGCTTGGTCCGCGCTGTGGTTCGAGTGGCCTGCCTGCTTTTCCTCCTCCTCTCCCTGGTGGGCTGCTCGAGCCCGGCCCGGGCGGCGCTCATGTCACCGCCTGGCGGGGCCGTCCGGCTGTGGCAGGACGCCGCGATCTTCACCCTCGTCGGGGGCCTGCTCGGCTCCGCACATTCGCGGGTGGACGTCGAGATGTACGAGCTCGGCCGACCCGATATCCTTGCCGCCCTCGCGGCCGCCCGCGCGCGTCGCGTCGACGTGCGCGTCATCGTCGATCCGACGGTCGACGTCAGCCGCCGCTCCGCGGCAAGGCTCCGCGCGTCAGGACTGGCGGTCCGGACGTACCCGGTCGACGATCGCCGGCACCAGATCGACCACGTCAAGCTGCTCATCTCCGACGGGGAGGCGGCGATCGGCGGGATGAACTGGGGCGCGCACAGCCACCGCAACCACGACTTCGTTCTCGAGACTCGTGTCGGCGCCGACGTCGAGCGCGCGGCGCGCATCTTCGACCAGGACTGGGCGCTGGCGGGCGGCCATCCGGCTCCGCTCCGGCCACGTCCAGGTTCAGTGGCGCAGACCTCGCCTGGCGGCGAGATCCGCGACCTGCTCGAGGCCGCGCTCACCACGGCGTCGCGCGCGGTGCTTGCCGAGGTCTACACGCTGACGGACCCCGCCGTGATCGCCGAACTCGCAATCGCCCGCCGGCGAGGCGTCGACGTGCGTGTCGTCCTCGATCCGAACCAGGCGTACAACCTCCACGCTGCGGCGGTGCTGCGGGTCGCGGGTGTCGGCGTCCGCTGGTACCCGGTCCCGCACGGGACGCTGCTGCACGCCAAGATCGGGCTGTTCGACGGCACGCTCATCCTCGGCTCGGCGAACTGGACCCTGAGCGGGCTCGGCGTCAACCACGAGCTGGACATCGAGACGCGCGATCCGCAGGCGGTTGCGGCGTACGCCGCGCGGTTTGCCCTCGACTGGGACCGGTCGGCGGCCTAGTGGTGCCTCAGCTCTGCGGCGGGGGACCGGCTGAGCCGGGTGCCGGCGGGCCGCTGGGACCGGCGGCCGGCGGCAGCGAGCCACCGGGCGATGCGGCCGGGGGCATGTTGTTGAAGCTCACCTGCGGCACCGCCCGATCGCCCTCGTCCGCCTGGAAGAAGCCGAACGCCTTGAAGCCCAGCATCCCCGCGATCAGCGAGGTCGGGAGGGTCTGCAGCTTGATGTTGTAGTCGCGCACGTTGCCGTTGTAGAAGCGACGCGAGAACTCGAGCTTGTCCTCGGTCGCGGTCAGCGTCTCCTGGAGGTTGGTGAACGCCGAGATGGCCTTCAAGTCGGGGTAGTTCTCGGACACCGCGAACAGGCTGCGCAGGCTCTGGGACAGCATGTTCTCGGCCTGGCCGATCTTCGTAGGGTCGCCGGTGGCGCCGGCCGCGACGGCGTTGGCGCGCGCCTGCGTGACCGCCTCGAGCGTGCCGCGCTCGTGGCCCATGTAGCCCTGGACGGTGTTGACGAGGTTCGGGATCAGGTCGTGCCGGCGCTTCAGCTCGACGTCGATCTCGGACCAGGCCTCCTGGGTCCGGTTGCGCGCGGCGACCAGGCCGTTGTACGTGAGAACGAACCAGGCGACGAGCAGCACCACGACGACGATCAGCACTATCCAGCCCATGTGAACGCTCCTTCCACTAGGCGTGCGCTCGACGCTGCCATCGCGTCTTCTTGAGCATCTTCTTGTGCTTGTGCTTGCGCATCTTCTTGCGCCGCTTCTTGATTACCGAGCCCAATCCATCTCCCAGCGCGTGTTTGAACTTGCGGTTCGAGTACGGCCGCGAATCATACCGTAAGCCACGACCGAGCCTCATTACACTCGTCGGCGGCGATGTACTTCACCGACGCCCACGAGGAGCTCCGCCTGCACATCCGCAGGTTCCTCGAAAAGGAGGTGCAGCCGAACCTCGAGGAGTGGGAGGAGAAGACCTTCCCCGACTCGATCTTCCGTCGCCTCGGCGAACTGGGTTTCCTCGGCCTCCGCTACCCGCCTGAGTACGGCGGCCAGGGCGGCGATTACTTCTCCGCCGTCGTCCTGTCCGAGGAGATGGCGAAGGTCGGGGCCGGCGGCCTCGGCATGGCGGTCGCGGTCCAGGCCGAGATGGCCACGCCTCCCGTCTTCCGCTTCGGGACCGAGGAGCAGAAGCGCCGGTGGCTGGTGCCGGCGATCCGGGGCGAGCAGATCGCCGCCCTCGCGATCACCGAGCCGGACGCCGGCTCGGACGTCGCGGGCATCACCACCGTGGCGAGGCGGTTCGGCGATGAGTTCATCGTCAGCGGTCGGAAGATCTTCATCACCAACGGCGCTCGGTGCGACTGGGCGCTGGTCGTGACGAAGACCGACCGCGAGCGCGGGCACGCCGGCTTCAACCTGCTCGTGATCGAGAAGGGCACGAAGGGCTTCGAGGTGACCCGTACGCTCAAGAAGCTGGGCATGCACTCCTCGGACACGGCCGAGCTGCTGTTCGAAGACTGCCACGTCCCCGTCGCCAACCTCATCGGTGAGGAAGGGGACGGGTTCAAGAACCTGATGTGGGAGTTGCAGGGGGAGCGGATGATCGCGGCCGCCGGCGCGATCGCTGGCGCCCAGAGCGTCTTCGAGTACGCGATGGAGTACGCGCGGGACCGCAGAGCCTTCGGCCAGCCGATCTCGAACTTCCAGGTCATCAAGCACAAGCTCGTCGACATGGGGACGAAGATCGCCGCCGTCCAGGCGTTCGTGTACCAGACCGCGAAGCAGTGGGACCAGGGCGAGTACCCGGTGCGGGAGATCTCGCAGGCCAAGCTGCTGGCGACGCAGGTTGCGTGCGAGGTCGCCGACGAGGCGATCCAGATCCTCGGCGGGCACGGCTACATGCGCGAGTTCCCTGTCGAGCGCGCGTGGCGCGACGCCCGCCTGGCGCGCATCGGCGCGGGGACGGACGAGATCATGAAAGAGATCATCGCCAAGACCTACGGCATTTGACCGCTACAGCCGTCCTCTTCGCGGGCTGCAAGCCCGAGGTCGCGGCGTTCGAGGAGCGCATCCTCGCGGTCGGGCCGGGCGCCCGCGCGGCGGCCGGGCGCAGCGCGGAAGTCGTCCGGCTCAGCGGCGAGGCCTGGCCCGGCCTCATCGACTCGCACATCCACCTCGAAGGCCTGGCCGACCGCAAGCTGACCGTCGACCTGACCGGCACGGTGAGTCGCGAGGATGCGCTGTCGCGGGTGCGGGAGGCGGCGAAGACGATGCCGAAAGAGGCGTGGGTGGTCGGCGCCGGCTGGTACAACGACGCGTGGCCCGACCGCGCGTTCCCGTCGCGGCGTCATCTCGACGCGGTCGCGGGCGGCCGCCCCGTGTACATGCGGCGCAAGGACGGCCACTCTGCGTGGGCGTCGACGGCCGCCCTGCGCGCGGCGGGCGTCTCGCGCGGCACCGAGGATCCGCCCGGAGGGACGATCGACCGGGACACCGATGGCGAACCGACCGGCATCCTGCGCGAGACCGCCATGGACCTGGTCTGGAGGTCGGTGGCCCGTGAGACCGACGCTCAGCTCGACTCCGCCATGGCGCGCGTGCTCACCGACCTGGCGCGGTTCGGAGTCACTGCCGTGCACGCGATGGACAGCGCTCGCGGCCTCGGCTCCCTCCAGCGGCTGCGCGCGCGCGGGCCGCTGGCGGTGCGGGTCACGTACAACCTTCCCCTGGCCGACCTGGCGCACGCCGAGCGGATCGGCATCCGCTCGGGATGGGGCGACGGGTGGCTCCGCATCTGGGGAGTCAAGGCATTCCTCGACGGCTCGCTCGGCAGCCGCACCGCGGAGATGCTCGACGGCTCAGGCGTTGTCCGCCTGCCACAGCCCGAGCTCGTGGACATGATCGAGCGCTGCGCGCGGGCGGAGCTCAACGTCTGCCTCCACGCCATCGGAGACGGCGCGGTCCGCCGCGCGCTCGACGCCCTCGCGCCGAAAAAGGGAGCGTGGGCGATGTGGCGGCCGCGCATAGAGCACGCGCAGTGCGTGCATCCCAAGGACCAGGCACGGATGGGCAAGCTCGGTGTCATCGCCTCCATGCAGCCGATCCACGCCGTCGCGGACCGCGAGCTGGCGGACGAGAACTGGTCCACGGTCGCGCGGAACGCTTACGCGTGGCGGGCGCTCGACCGCGCCGGAGTGCGTCTCGCTTTCGGGTCCGACGCGCCCGTCGAGACCGCCGATCCGCTGGCGGGCATCGAAGCGGCCACGTCATGGCGGCGGGCCGCCAGGTGGCATCCCGACCTGGCGCTGACGCGCGCGTCGGCGCTGCGTGCCTACACGTCCGGCGCCGCCTTCGCGGCGGGCATGGAGGGCGAGGTCGGTTCGCTGCGCCCGGGCCGGCTCTGCGACCTGACCGTCGTCGACGAAGGCCGCGTCGTAGCGACGATCGCCGGCGGCCGGGTCACGTGGCGGCGAAAGCGCTCCTGAGCTTCTCGGCCGTCTGCGCCAGCGCCTCGTTGATGACCTTCACTTCGGCGAGCACCGGCATGAAGTTGGTGTCGCCGTTCCATCGCGGGACGATGTGGATGTGAACGTGGTCGGGGATGCCCGCCCCCGCGACGCGGCCGATGTTCGCCCCGACGTTGAAGCCCTCGGGGCTCATGACCCGCCGGATCACGCCCAGCGTCGTGCGCACCGCCCGCATCAGCTCCATCGACTGCGCGTCATCGAGGTCCTCGAGGGTGCCGACGTGAGCCCGGGGCGCCACCATGGCGTGGCCCGAGTTGTAGGGATAGCGGTTGAGCATGACGAGGGCCTCGTGCGGCCGCGCGAGGACGAGGTTATTTTCGTCGTGGCCGGCGTCGCCGAGAACGCGGCAGAAGAGGCAGCCGGGCGGCTGCTCGCCGCCGATGTACTCCATGCGCCACGGCGCCCACAGCCTCTGCATTGATCTACGTCCTTCTACTGCTCGTCGTCACGGCCGTCTGGGGCTGGACCTTCGTCGTCGTCAAAGACGCAGTCACACAGTACCCGACGCTGCCGTTCCTACAGATCCGATTCGCGCTCGCGCTGCTCGTGATGGCGATCGTGGTGCGCAGGCTGCCGACGCGGCGTGAGCTGCGCATCGGCGCCGTGATCGGCGTCGTGCTCGCCGGCGGTTACTTCACGCAGACCGCCGGACTTGCGATCACGAGCCCGGGCAACGCCGGCCTGATCACCGGCCTTTTCGTCGTCCTGACGCCGTTGATCAACAGGCTCTTCGGCGCGCCGGTGCGCTGGTGGACGTGGGTGGCGACGCTGGTCTCGCTGGTCGGGCTCGCGCTGCTGACGGGCGGCCCCTCGGGCATGAGCGTGGGCGACGTGCTGGTGCTCGCCTGCGCTGTGCTGTTCGCGCTGCACATCGTCCTGCTGGGTCGGTGGTCGCCCGGCACCGCCACGGGGCCGCTGACGATGGTGCAGATGGGCATGTGCACGCTGCTGTTCAGCCTGGGCGGAACGTGGTCGCTGCGGCCGCCGAGCGGATCGGTCTGGTTCGCGATTCTCGTCACCGGCCTGCTCGCGTCGGCGTTCGGCTACTTCGTCCAGACCTGGGCGCAGGCGCACATCAGCGCCAACCGAACGGCGCTCGTCCTTGCGACCGAGCCGGCGTGGGCGCTGGTCGCCGCGATCGTGCTCGCGGGCCAGCGTTTCGGCCTCGTCGAAGCCGTGGGCGCGGTG
>CBJLKR010000159.1:0-5779 GCA_966423695.1 uncultured bacterium
TGGGGTGGACGGGTCCTGGTCTCTCCCCTCCCGTTCCCGATGCGGGGTCAGCGGCGGAAGGCCGGATCCTGCTCGTCGACGACAACGCCGATATGCGCACGTACCTGACGGGCGTGCTGCGCGAGCGCTGGGAGGTGGAGCCCGTCGCCGACGGCGCCGAGGCGCTCACGGCCGCACGGCGCACGAGGCCCGACCTCATCCTGACCGACGTCATGATGCCGCGGCTCGACGGGGCCCAGCTGCTGGCCGCGATCCGGGCCGACGATGCGCTGAGCGATGTCCCGGTCGTCATTCTTTCCGCCCGAGCCGGCGACGAGGCGATCGACGGTCTGGCGCAGGGCGCCGACGACTACCTGGTCAAGCCGTTCAGCGTCCAGGAGCTCGTCGCGCGCGTGAGCGCGAACATGAAGCTGGCCAAGATGCGCGCGGACCTGGCACGCTCGCGGGCCGCGCTCGGATTGGCGGGGGAGAGGGCATCGTTCCTGAACTTGGCCGCGCACGAGCTGAGGACGCCACTGACCGTGATCGGCGGCTACGTCGACCTCATCCTGAGCGGCGTGCTCGACGACGGTCCCGAGACGCGCGCCGCCCTCGAGAAGGTCGCCCACAAGACGAAGGAGGGCGTGCGACTGATCGAGCAGATGCTCACCGCCGCGCGAATGGAGTCGGGCACGATCTCCATGCACGCCACGTCCGTCGACCTCAGCGCGCTCGCCCAGGACGCGGCGGCGCGAGCCCGGCCGCTGGCCGAGCTGGAGGGCACCCAGATAGTCACCGCGCTGCCTGGTGAAGCCGTGCTGGCCCTGATCGATGCCGCTCTCGTGAGCCTGATCCTGGACAACCTCATCGCCAACGCGATCTACCACGGCGCCGGCCCGATCAGGATCGAGGTCCTGTCCGGACCGCCGCGGGTGCGCGTCGTCGACAGCGGGCCCGGCGTCGAGCGCTCGGAGCGCCATCGCATCTTCGAGCCGTTCTACCAGGTGGAGACGCAGGTGGGAGCGCATGGAGGCGCCGGCCTCGGCCTGGCGGTCAGCAGGCGGCTTGCGGAGATGCACGGCGGGACGCTGGTCCTCGAGGAGACCCCGGGGGGCGCGAGCTTCCTTCTCACCGTGCCCGCCGCGGAACCCGCGAGCAGCCCGCTCGCGTCAGCCGGACTCTAGCCAGCGCGCGACGATGCCCGCCAGCTCGGCCGGGTTGGTGCTCGCCTTGACGACGTAGTCCCGAGCGCCGAGGCCTCTCGTCTCCCGCATGACCGCCGGGTCGTCGAAGTTGGAGAGCATCACGACAGGGACGGACTTCGTCGCCGGGTTGGCGGCGAGCGCGCGCAGCGCTTCGACGCCGTCCATCCGCGGCATGCGGATGTCGAGGAAGATCAGGTCGGGAGATTCGCGCCCGGCCATCTCCACTCCTTCGATGCCGTCTCTAGCGACGACGACGCGGTAGCCCGCGCGCTCCAGGGAAAGGCTGTAGATGTGCGCGACGGTGGGATCGTCCTCGACGAGGAGGACGGTGGTCTCCGCTCCCGGCATGGGCGCGAACAATTCTTGCAGGCGTCTTGACTTCGCGCTCGGTCGGCCGTAGTCTGTCGTGCGAGCGCACACCTATCCGGGTGTGTCCATTCATTGAGGTCACAGGCGGTCTTCATGGCAGGCATCCATCTGGTGGTCTTCGCCGATCGTGGGCGGAGCCTGCCTGCCACCAACCGCCATTGAGTCTGGTCCCGTAGCCGACACCTAGAAACCAGAAGCTCGAGACAGGACCGTGCGGTTGTTGGGCACCGACACGGTCCTTTTCTTTTGTCCACTTCGGGTTCCAGGAGTCAGCGATGAGCGTTCCAGCGATCGAGATCCACGAGGTCACCAAGGCGTTCAGACGGCGTGAGCGCGAAGCGGGCGCGCCCTGGTGGCGCTTCGCGGGCACGGCGAAACCCAAGGTCGCGCTGTACCCGATGGACCTGGTCGTCGAACAGGGCGGCGTGACGGGGGTCCTCGGGCCGAACGGGAGCGGCAAGTCGACCCTGATCCGCATCCTCGGCACCCTGCTGACGCCCGACGCCGGCACTGCGCGGGTCTTCGGATGGGACGTGGTGACCCAGGCGCTCGAGGTCAGGCGACACGTCAACCGCGTGTCGGTCGAAGCCGCCTTCTTCAAGGAGCTGAGCCCGTGGGAGAACCTGGTCTACGCGGCGAGGCTGCACGGCAACGCCGGCGCGCGCACGCGGCAGCGGGTGCTCGAGATCGTCGACGGCCTGGGCCTCGATCGCGCGGTGGTCGACCAGCCGATGAAGCAGCTCTCCCGCGGCCAGCAGCAGAAGGTCGCGATCGCACGCAGCTTCCTCACGGCCCCATCGCTCCTCCTCATGGACGAGCCGACGACCGGGCTCGACCCGCGGTCGAAGCGCGAGGTGCAGGCGGTGCTCGAGACGCTGCGCGCGGACCGCGACATCACCGTGCTCCTGTGCACGCACGATATGGACGAGGCGGCCGCGCTGTGCGACCGCGTGCTGATGATGGACGGCGGCCGCGTCCTCGCGGACGGGCGGCCCGGCGCCCTGTGCGAGCGCTACGAGTCCTCCTCGCTCGAGGACGTCTTCATGCACCTGACCGGCAAGACGCTCGAAGCCGAAGAGCCGGAGGAGGTCCTCCGATGACCGTCGGCCTGAGGGCATCGGAGACCGGCGCGCTCGTCGGCTTTGCCGAGCGCCAGCTCTACATCTACAGGCGCTACTGGGTCTGGGAGCTCGTCTGGCTCTTCTACAGCATCGTCAGCGTGCTGTCGATCGGCTACCTGGCCTCTGGACTCAGCACGCTCGGCGCGGCCGGCGGCTCGTTCGACATGCACCGCGCGCAGCTCTACCTGCTCGTGGGCGCCCTGCTGTGGGGCTTCCTCTCGCTCGTCTTCATGGAGGCCGCCTTCGCCATCGCGTGGGAGAGGTGGGAGGGGACCATCGAGTACACGTTCATGGCCCCGGTGCGGCGCGTCACGCACCTCATGGGCATCTGCCTTTTCGCCATCGGCTACGGCCTGGTGCGGACGTTCGTCGTCCTCCTGGTTGCGATCGCGATCTTCGACATCGACCTCTCGCGCGCCAACCTGGCCGGCGCGCTCGTCGTCCTGGCGGCCTCGATCGTGCCGCTCGTCGGGCTGGCGGTCCTCACCTCGGTCCTGCCTTTGCTGTCGCCCCAGAAAGGAGAGCAGATGTCCTTCGCCGTCCAGGGGTTCATGCTCCTGGTCTCGGGCGTCTACTACCCGCTCACGGTGCTGCCCCTGCCGCTGCAGATCGCCGGCTACGCAAGCCCCCTGACCTACGCGCTGGCGGGCATGCGGCGGAGCCTCCTGGACGGCGCGGGAGTGGGGGACCAGCTGCCCACCGTCGGCATCCTCCTCGCCATGGGCGCCGTCCTCATCCCGGGCGGTATAGCCGTCTTCGGGTGGGCGGAGAGGCGGGCGAAAAGCCTCGGTCTTCTCAAGCGGAGCGGGTAAAGAGAAGTAACGGCAGCCGCGCCGTTTCACCAAACTGATGTTCGGGACTATCAGGTCGAGGCCCCACATCTGGTACGGCGCTGACTTTCAAGCCCAAGATGTGGCGCCGAGCAGCCGAGCATCCGTTTGGGCGCCGCTAGATGTTGTGGTAAAGGTATTGACAGGCTGAACCGGCACCGTTACTCTCTGCGGCGAATCGCGGTGATCAGTGGGGAGAAGTGGTGAATCCGGCTGACATGCAACCCTACGTCGCACCCTACGTCCAAGTAAGGCACGCCATACACCTCCTCTACGCCACTTCTCCCCGCAGCCGCGATGGCGAGACGAGCGACCTGGACGTGAACCACCGCTTCGACAAGCACGGCAACCGCCTACCCCTCGAGCTCCACGGCTGCGGTTGCAGCCTGTGCGCCCGTAGCCAGCGCCGGCGGATGCGGTTCTGGGAGGCCCGATGACCTTTGTTCACGGGGGCGCATCGGGTGAGGGTGGACGACAAGGGCCGGCTGGCGATCCCGGCCGCCTTCCGCAAGCAGCTGAAGGACGGGAGCTACGTCTCGGTGGGCCAGGACCAGGTCCTCGCCATCTACCCGCCGGACCTGTGGGCCGCGCTGGGCGAGGAGCTGAAGAGCCCGCTCCCGGGACCGGATCATCGCGCCTTGTCGCGGACGCTCTATCCGCTCTCCGATCCGTTCGAGCCGGATGGCCAGGGACGGATCAGCCTGCTGCCGGAGCAGCGCCGGCTGGCGGGGATCGAGCCGTCCTCGACGGTGGTCGTGATCGGGACCGGGTCCCGGGTCGAAATCTGGCCCGAGGCGCGATGGGACAGCTACAGCGCCGACGCGCAGGGGCGCTTCACAGAATTCGCTGACAGGGTGATCTCGGGACATTAGTCCGCACGTTCCAGCACTTTCACAAGAGGTAATAGAGCTGCTCCAGCCCCGGGCGGGGTGGATGGCGATCGACGCCACGCTCGGGCCGGCGAGCCACGCCAGACAGGTCCTGGAGAGGATCACGCCCGGCGGCAGGCTGCTCGGGATCGACCGCGATCCCGCGGCGGTCGGCGCCGGCCGGGCGACGCTGGCGTCGTACGGCGACTCGGTAACGGTCGCTCACGGGCGTTTCTCCGACCTTGGCACGATTGCCTCCCGGTACGGTTTCGCGCCGGCGGACCTGATCCTCTTCGATTTCGGTCTCTCCAGCACCCAGCTCGACGACCCCGGGCGCGGATTCAGCTTCCGCGCCGACGGGCCGCTCGACATGAGGATGGACCCGACCGCGGAGCTCACCGCGGCGACGGTCGTCAACGAATACGACCGGGCGGAGCTCGAGCGCATCCTGCGGCGATACGGCGAAGAGCGCTGGGCCGCCCGGGTCGCTCAGTTCATCGTGGCGCGGCGCCCGCTCCGCACCACCCGCGACCTTGCGCAGGCCGTCGAAGCGGCCATCCCGCGCCGGGCCTGGCCGCGCGACATCAACGTCGCGACGCGAACGTTTCAGGGCCTCCGAATCGAGGTCAACGACGAGCTCGGAGAGATCGAGTCGGGACTCAGGGCAGCTCTTTCGACACTCAAACCCGGTGGTCGTATGGCGACGATCTCCTTCCACTCCCTGGAAGACCGCTTGGTCAAGTCATTCTTCAACGTCGAGTCCAAAGACTGCATCTGCCCACCCCAGCAGCCAGTCTGCACCTGCGGCCACCGGGCCACCCTCCGCATCGTCACGCGGCACCCCGTGCGCCCCTCCGCGCAGGAGGAGGCCGCCAACCCCCGCGCCCGGTCCGCCCGCCTCCGGGTCGCGGAAAGAATCTGACCACACAAAGTCCTGGCGACCGGCCTAACCCCTCCGGTCGCCGGGCACCCGTTTGAGCTCACGTCCCAGCAATTGATGAGGTTCACGTCTTGACATCAACCCGAATACTGGCTCGAAGGCGCATGGGCGCGATCTCCGCGCCGGCGCACGTCTCGACACCGCCCAGGCGGCGTCGACGCACGCGCGGCTTCGTCCAGGTCGCGTCCGCGGCCGCGGTCGAGAGGCTGCGCCTGAACCTATTCGGGCATGCCTACATGGGAGTGGGCCTCTTCGTGGTGGTGATCCTCTTCTACCTCGCGATCGCGGCCCAGGTCACGCAGAACGCGTACGACATCTCGCGCCTCCAGGACCAGCAGCGGCAGCTCATCGCCGAGCAGGACCAGTTGCGCTACCATGAGGTGACGATGCACGCGCCCGCGCAGGTGGAGGCGCACGCATCGCAGAGCGGAATGCAGCGCGCGCTGCCCTCGACCTACGTGCAGGG
>CBJLKR010000160.1:0-5718 GCA_966423695.1 uncultured bacterium
TCGGCGTCGCTGATGCGCCAGGCGGTGGCGCAGGCGACCCACCACACCGCGCACCGCCGCGCCTTCGGCAAGCTGCTGGCCGATCAGCCGTTGATGGTCAACGTCCTCGCCGACCTCGCCGTCGAGTCGGAGGCCACGACCGTGCTGATGATGCGCCTGGCAGGCGCTTTCGACCGCGCCTCCGACCCGGCGGAAGCCCACTTCAAGCGCATCGGCGTCGCCATCGCCAAGTTCTGGACGACCAAGCGCGCCGTCGCCGTGGTCGCCGAGGCTCTGGAGTGCCACGGCGGCAACGGCTATGTCGAGGAGTCGATCCTCCCGCGCCTGTATCGCGAGGCGCCGCTCAACTCGATCTGGGAGGGATCGGGCAACGTCAACGCCCTCGACGTGCTGCGCGCGATGCGCAAGGAGCCGCAGTCCGTCGAAGCCTTTTTCGCCGAGATCGAGGCGGCGCCACGCGACCCGCGGCTCGCGCGCGCGGTCGCCGCGCTCAGGCGGGAGCTGGGCGACGAGGCCGAAATCGAGTCACGCGCACGGCGCATCGTCGAGCGCATGGCCGTCATGCTCGAGGCCTCGCTGCTCCTGCGCCACGGCGACCCCGCGGTCGCCGAGTTGTTCGTCGCGTCGAGGCTCGAGGGCGAGTGGGGACACACCTTTGGTAGCCTGAAACCAGGAGCAGAGCTCAGAACGGTGATCGAACGTCACCGTCCGCGCCTGCGCCGGGAGACATGATCCAGGAAATCGAAGACATCACGCACGTCTGGCAGGGCTCGCCGGCCGCGTGCGTCCCGCCCTCCGAGCTGATCCTGATCACCGACTTCGACGGAACTCTCGCCGACGTCGTTCCCGACCCCGCCGCCGCGCGCGCCCGCCCCGACGCGCTCGAGGCGCTGCAGGAGCTGGTCACGCTCCTGGCCGACGTCATCGTCCTGAGCAGCCGCCGGCCCGAGCAGCTCGAGGCGCTCGTTCCGATCTCCGGCGTCCGCCTCATCGGCGACAGCGGCCTGGCCCTGCCGCGCCACTCACAGCGCGAATCCCTCGACCGTTTCAACGGCGAGGCGAGCCGGCTGCTCGAGCGCATCCCCGGCTCCTGGCTCGAGGCCAAGCCCGCCAGCACGGCCGTTCATTTCCGCAACGCGGAGATGAGCGGAGACGAGATGCTCTCGCTCCTGAAGCCGCTGCTGGAGGGGGCCAAGCTCTCGGCCGCGCTCGGCCGCAGGGTCGTCGAGGTGCACGCGCCGAAGGTGGGGAAGGGGAGCGCGCTGGCGGCGCTGCTGCCAGGCGAGGACCCTGCGGGCGTCGTGTGCTTCGGCGACGACGAGAACGACCGCTCCATGTTCGAGTACGTCGCCGGCCTCGACATCCCCCACCTGGTGGTCGGAGTCTGGTCCGCCGAGGCGCCGCACGACCTGTTCGATCACTGCGATCTCGTCGTCGCCGGACCCGCCGGCGCGACCGCGGTCCTGTGCGAGATCGCGGAGTGGGCGAGGGCCTCGAGCTAGAGGCCGGCGAGCCGCGCGCGGTCGATCGGCACCTCGCGGATGCGCACGCCGGAGGCGCGGGAAACCGCGTTCGCCAGCGCGGCCGTCCCAGGGATCGCCGGCGGCTCACCGACGCCCTTCGCCCCCAGCGGTCCGACCGGCGAAGGCACCTCGACCAGCGTGACGTCGATGTCCGGCACCTGGTCGGCGGCGGGAAGCTCGTAGTCCAGGAACGACGCGGTCTTCAGCTGACCGTCGGAGTTGTAAACCAACCCCTCGCCGAGCGCGCGCCCCAAGGACTGGACCGCCCCGCCGTGGATCTGGCCCTCGACCTCGGGCGGGTTGATCGCCTTGCCGACGTCCTGCACCACGGCGTAGCCGACGAGGCGGTAGGCGCCGGTGTCGCGGTCGAACCGGACGCGGGCGACGTGGACCGTGAACATCGGTGACGCCGCCTGCACCGCCGACCGGCCGCTGGCCTGGATCGGGCGGTACTTGCCCATGAAGTCGGTGCTGAGCCGCACCAGCTCGGTGATCTCGATGCTGCGGTTGGGCGCGCCCCTGACCGCGACCTTGCCGTCGACGATGTCCAGGTCCTCGGGCGCGGCCTCGAGCTCCTCGGTCGCGATCTCGAGCAGCTGCCGCCGGGCTTCGCGCGCCGCCTCGTAGACCGCGCCTCCGACGCTGTACGTGACCTGGCTGCCGCTCGACGTCGCGCTGAATGGCGCGGTGGCGGTGTCGGCGGTCTCGACCCGCACCTTGTCGGGCGCGACGCCGAACGCCTCGGCGGCGATGAGCGCGAGGCCCGTCGCGGTGCCGCTGATGTCGGGCGAGCCGACAGTCACCGCGACGGTGCCGTCAGGGTCGACCCGGCATCCGGCCGCGGACGGCGTACGGGCGCCGCCCCACGCGCCGAGCGCCACGCCGACGCCTTCGTCAGCGCCGAGCGGCTGCGTGTAGACAGGCGTCTTGCGCGCGGCCTCGAGCACCTCGGCCGAGGCGATGCGCGGCCACGCCGAGCCGTCGACGGCCTGGTCCCCTTCCCGCGACACGTTCTTCAGCCGCAGTTCGACGGGATCGAGGCCCAGCTTGTCGGCGAGCTCGTCCATCGCGACCTCGAGCGCGAAGTACGCCTGGGTCGCGCCCGGCGCGCGGTAGGCGTCGACGGGGGTCTTGTTCGTCGCGATCTCCAGGCCGTGCAGCTCGAATGCCGGCAGCCGGTACGTGCCGCCAAGGAAGTTTGCGGTCAGGCCACCGTGCCATCCGGCCGCGGCGCCGTTGTCGTAGTGGTATCGCGCGCGCAGCGCTGTGAGCGTGCCGTCCCGCTTGGCGCCGAGCTCGAGATCGAAACGCGCGGCGGGCGCGGGCCGTCCGTACACGAACTCCTCCGAGCGCGCGAGAGCCAGCCTGACCGGCCTGCGCACGCGCATCGCGACCAGCGCGACCAGCGGCTCGAGGAACTCCACCTTGCCGCCGAACCCTCCACCCACGGGCATGGGGACGACGCGGACCTTGTGCGGTGGCAGACCCGCCAGCTTGGCGACGTCGTCGCGGACCACGAAGGGCCCCTGCGTCGGCGACCAGACGGTCAGCCCGCCGTCCGGCTCCGGCCGGACGACGGCCACGTGCGGCTCGAGGAACGAGTGGTGCGCGCCGCCGATGGTGTACGTGCCCTTCACCACCACATCGGCCGACTTCAGCGCCGCCTCGACGTCGCCGCGCTTCAGGTGCGTCACGCCGGTCACGTTGCGCGGCCGCTCGGCCGGCGTCTCCTCGGCCGCCGTCGACCCGCCGTGGATGGACGCGTCCTCTTCGTTTGCGGTCTCTTCCTCGTCCAGGACGAGCGGCGACGACTCGGTGACGGCCTGCAGCGGATCGACGACCGGCGGCGAATCGTCGAGCTCGACCTCGATCAGCTGCGCCGCGTCGGCGGCCTGGGCGTCGGTCTCGGCGACGACCGCGGCGACCGGCTGGCCCGCGAAGAAGACGCGGCCCACCGCCAGCGGCAGGTCGGGCCCGGCCATCTCCAGCTCCGGCAGGTCGGCGCCGGTCACGACCTCGACCACGCCGGGCGCCTCGCGCGCGGCGCTCGTGTCGATGCGGGCGATGCGCGCGCTCGCCGCGTGCGCGAGCACGAGGCGGACGTGCAAGAGGCCCGGGATCTCGAGGTCGGCGGTGAACCGGGTGGCGCCGCGAACTTTTTCCGCCCCTTCCTGGCGCCGCCTCCCCGCCTTGGCGGATACGCTCATCAACCGTTGATGCTAGCGAGGCTCGTCGTCCCGGCGGTGGCGGTGCTGGCGGTCGCGTGCTCGAACGCGAACCCGGTGGGCTCCGCGCCGACGCCTCTCGCCGGCGAGCAGACGCTGCACTTCCCGATCCAGCAAGACCTCGGCACGCTCGACCCCGCGATGATCGACACCGAGGCAGAGGCCGACATCGCGCAGAACCTCTACGACGGACTGCTGCGTTTCGACGGCAACCTCAACGTCGTCCCGGACGTCGCCGCCAAGATGCCCGACGTCTCCGCGAACGGGCTTACGTACACGTTCAAGCTGCGCGAGGACGTCAAGTTCTGGAACGGCGACCTCGTGACGTCGAAGGACGTCCTGTATTCGTGGAACCGCGCCGCGGCCATGCAGGGACCGTACGCAACGAACCTCGCCGCCATCATGGGCTACGACAAGGTGGCCGCCAACCAGGCGTCGGGCGCCGCGCTCGAAGCGTTGCTCGAGAAGGCCGATCCGTCGGTGACGATGGCGGGTCTCACCGCACCCGACGACCACACCGTGGTCGTCAACCTCACGGGCGCGGCGGGCTGGTTTCCGTCCGCGATTGCGCAACCGGCCGTCGCCGGCATGCTCGTCGACCAGAAGGTCGTGAAGACCGACTTCGAGGGGTGGTGGAAGAAGCCGGAGACGCTCCAGGGAACGGGTGCGTTCAAGCTGGTCGCCCACACGCCCAACGTCGCCTACGACTTCGCTGCCGTGAGCACCTGGTGGGGAAGGCCGAAACCGACGCTGACCAACATCCACGTCGACGTCGTGCCCGACCCCGAGGCGGCGATGACGAAGTACGAGCAGGGCGCGGCCGACCTGATGGGTTACGCCGCCTTCAGCGTGCCCAACGCTGCCGTCGCCCGCATTCCCGCACGCCGGAAGAGCGAGCTTCTCCTCTCCGTGCGCAACAAGACGTACTGGGTGAGCTTCAACGTCGTCGCCGACGCGAAGCGGCGTGCCGGCGGCCCGTTCACGCTCGACCAGGGGAAGGCGGCCCACGACCTGCGCCTGGCGTTCGCGATCTCGATCGACCGCAACAAGCTGGTTCAGGACGTGTGCGCCGGCGTGTCTTGCACGCCCGCCACCGGCGGGCTGATCCCCAAAGGCCTGCTCGGCTACCTGGGTGACGGCGCGGACCCGCTCGCCGCCTTCGACCCGGTGCGGGCGCGGGCGCTGCTCGCCGGCGCGGACCCGCAGGGCGTGAACAGCAAGGGCCTCGTCTACACCTACGACCCCGAGAACCCGTTGAACGCGCCGGTCGCGAAGTCACTGCAGGCGCAGTGGCTGGCGAACCTCGGCGTCAGCGTGCAGCTGCAGACCGCGCCGCACTCGCGCTTCATCACCGAGCGCCTCGCCGGCTACTACGTGCTGTCGCGCGACGGTTGGGCGGCCGACTACAACCACCCGCAGGACTGGTTCGACAACCTGTGGGGGGCGGTCGCCGGGTGCCCGGACACCAGCTGCACCAGCGGCTACGACACCAAGGCGTTCGACCAGCTCCTGGCCAAGGCTGACGCCGAGCCGCTGCCGGCGTCGATCCCCGACTACAAGACGCTCAACCGGCAGCTCATCGACGACGTCGTCTACGTGCCGCTCTTCTACACGGTCGACGCGTTCGTCTTCAAGCCTTATGTGCTCGGGGCGGGCTCGAACAACATGTTCGACTACCTGTGGGACCAGGTCCAGCTGGTATCGCATTAGCCGTGGGACGCAACGCCCGGCGCCGCGCGGAAGAGCGGGCCGGACGACATCCCCACGGCCTCGGGCCGGACGAGGCGAAGGGCGGCGAAGCCCGCGACCGCTGCCCGCGGTGCGGCTCATCCAGGCTGGTGATAGTGCAGCGTCCGCTGGGCGTAGCCCCTGACGCGCCACCCGGCGATGTCTTGTGCCTCAACTGCAACTGGCAGGGAAAGTACGGCGCCGGCTACTAAGCGGGTCTGACGTCGCCTTGGCGGCCGGGT
>CBJLKR010000161.1:0-5652 GCA_966423695.1 uncultured bacterium
CGGCGCGATTATGTGCAGCCGCGCGAGATAGCCGGCGGCGGAGTCGTACATGTGCGACGGCTCGTCGAGGTACGCGCGCGCGCCCTCCCACAGGCCCTCCGCGTCGGGACGGCGCGGCGTCAGCAGGGTGAGCACGGCGACGCGGATCCAGAACACGCCGGCCAGCGCCCACCAGAGCGCCGGCATCGTGAGAACCCGCCGGATCAATCGGTGGGGGTGCGCGCGCCGCGCGAGCCGTTGGCGGCGAGCCAGCTCGTCTTCCGGAGAAAGTCGATGAACGCGTGCACCGAAGCGGGCAGCTTGCGCCGCCGGAGGTGGACGATGTGCCAGTCGCGGCGGATCGGGAAGCCTTTGACGTCGAGCTCGACGAGGCGTCCGCTCGAGAACTCGAGCGCGGCGGCGTAGCGCGAGATCACGGCCAGGCCCAGGCCCGATTCGACCGCGTGCTTGATGGCGCCGTTCGAGCCCAGCTCCATGGCGACCCTCAGCTTGGCACCTGCCTTGCGGGCTTCCTTCTCCAGGGACCAGCGGCTGCCCGAGGTCGCCTCGCGCATGATGAAAGGCTGGTCGGCGAGGTCCTTCAGGGTGAGCCGGCGCTTGCCCGCGAGGGGATGTCCAGCCGGGGCGACGACGACCAGTTCGTCGCTCAAAAACGGGATGATCGCCAGCTCGGGATCCTTCGACGCTGGGCCGACCACCGCCAGGTCGAGCTCGTTGCTCAGCACCTGCTCCTGCACCCGCGCGCGCGAACCGATCTCCAGGGCGATGACGAGGCCCGGGTGCAGCTTCTTGAACGCGCCGAGCGCCGCGGGCAGGAGATAGATGCCCACGGTCGTGCTCGCGCCGACGCGCAGGCTGCCGCGCTGGATGCCGCGCATCTCCTCGAGCGCGACCGTCGCTTCGTCCAGCGTGTCCAGCACGCGCCGCGCGTAGCTGTACAGGAGGGACCCCGCCTCGGTCAGCTGCACGCGCTTGCCCAGGCGGTCGAGCAGCGGCAGCCCGAGCGCCTCCTCCAGCTCCTTGACCTGGTACGAGACCGACGGCTGGCTGAGCTTCAGACGCTGCGCGGCAAGGCTGAAGCTGTTGAGGTCGGCCACCGTCTTGAACGTGCGCAGCTGGCGCAGCGTGACCGCGCGATCGAGGTCGAGCGACTGGGGAGTTCGAGGCACGGCGCCTACGATATATGCGGTATGGCCGCCCGCAAGCCCAGATCGCTTTCCCCCGTTCGGCGGACGACGCCGGCGCTCGAGAGCGTGGAGGCCCCGCAGCGAGAGGCGACCACCGTCTCCGAGCAGAAGATCAACCAGTACCGCAAGCGCCGCTACCAGGCGCTGCACGCCGAGACAGAGGCCGCCAACAGGCGGCGCGCCGCGGGCAAGGCCACAGCGCGCGACCGAATCGAGATGCTGCTGGACGAGGGCTCGTTCGTCGAGCTCGACGTCTTTGCGACGCACCGGGCTCATGGCTTTGGCATGGAGGACCGCAAGATCGCAGGCGACGGCGTCGTCGCCGGTTTCGGCGAGATCGACCGCCGCCCCGTCGCGATCTATGCCTATGACGCGACAGTCTTCGGTGGCTCGCTGGGCGAGGTGACGGCGGAAAAGATCGTCAAGGTCCAGGAGCTCGCGGTCCGCAACCGCGTGCCGATCATCGGCATCAACGACTCGGGCGGCGCGCGCATCCAGGAGGGGGTCGTCGCGCTGGCGGGCTACGCCGACATCTTCTTCCGCAACGTGCGCTCGTCAGGGGTGATCCCGCAGATATCCGTCATCGCCGGGCCGTGCACCGGCGGCGCGGTGTATTCGCCGGCCATCACCGACTTCATATTCATCGTCGCCGGCCAGGGATACATGTTCATCACCGGCCCCGAGGTGATCAAGGTCGTCACCGGCGAGAACGTCACCTTCGACGAGCTCGGCGGCGGCAACGTGCACAACGCGACGTCGGGCGTCGCGCACTTCCTGCCGAGGACGGAGTCTGAGTGTGCGGCCGGGGTCCGGCGGCTGCTGTCGTATCTGCCGCTTTCGAACACCGAGCGGCCGCCGTTCGTGCCGACCACTGACGACGTCGAACGGGCCGACATCGAGCTGCAGACGATCGTGCCCGAGTCGCCGAACAAGCCTTACGACATGCGCGATGTGGTCTCGCGCGTGCTCGACGGCCGCGAATTCTTCGAGGTCCAACCGTTCTTCGCGCCGAACATCGTCGTCGGGCTCGGCCGGCTCGGCGGCCATGTCGTCGGCATCGTCGGCAACCAGCCGAAGGTGCTGGCGGGTGCGATCGACATCAACGCCTCGGTGAAGGCCGCGCGCTTCATCCGCTTCTGCGACGCCTTCGGCATCCCGATCGTCTCCTTCGTCGACGTGCCCGGCTACCTTCCCGGGCGCGACCAGGAGCACGGCGGCATCATCCGCCACGGCGCCAAGCTGCTGTACGCGTACGCGGAGGCGACCGTGCCCAAGCTGACCGTGATCACCCGCAAGGACTACGGGGGCGCGTACTGCGTGATGTCACCGAAGCAGATGGGCGCCGACCTGAACCTCGCGTGGCCGACGGCGGAGATCGCCGTGATGGGCCCGGAGGCGGCGGTGAACATCATCTACAAGCGCGACCTCGCTGGGGCGCGCGACCCGGCCTTGCGGCGGACGGAGCTCGTGGCCGAGTACACCGCGAAGTTCGCCAACCCCTACGTCGCCGCCGAGCGGGGCTACATCGACGACGTGATCGAGCCGCGCGAGACGCGACGCGAGCTGATTCGAGGCTTGCAGCTGTGCCTGCGCAAGACGGTCGAGCGGCCACCGCGTAAGCACGGCAACATCCCCCTCTAGCGGGGCAGCGCAACCCCGAGGAAAAGCGCGCCCATGGCGATGAACAGCACGCCCATGAACCGGTAGTACAGCGCGCTCGTGCTCCAGGGCCACGTCATCCACACCGGCAGCGGCCGCGCCATGGCGGCGAACTTTTCCGCCGCGCCGCCCAGGTCCAGCAGGAGAACGAAGCCCACGACGACGACGGCGAGTCCGGCGATCAACATCGGCCGGCAACCATACCGGGGTCAGATCGCCGCCGTGCGGCGCAGCAGCTCCGCCGCCTTGCAGTAGTCGTCGACGCTGACGACGAACTCGGCGTGCGACCACGTGAGCGGCGACACCGACAGGGGCGCGCCCGAGTGCGGGTCGAGCTGCTCGGAGAGCAAACCCCCGGGCAGCTGATGCTTGACCGCCCAGTCGATCATCGCCCGGGCGGGCGCCAGGTCGTCGAGCGTGTGCGCGGTGGCGATGTACCACTGCGCGAGCCACAGCGTGCACATGAACCATGGGTTGCCGGGCGTCACCGACGTGTTGCGCTCGACCTGGAAGTAGTAGTCGTCCGCATAGCGCGCGACGCCGCCGGTCTCCGCCTTGTTGGCCAGCTGCGTCGCGATCGCGTGCATCGTCTCCACGATGCGCGGCTCGTCGGGCGCGTACATGCCGAACCGCCACAGCCCGTGGATCGAGCTGTCGAGCACGGTGTCGACACTCACGGTCTCGTCGTCCTCGACGGTGACGCGCCGGGGGAAGCGTCCGAGCTCGGCCGAGTACAGGTGAGTGTCGGCGGCCTGGCGTAAGCGCTCGACCGCGTCCCGGTACTTCACGTACGCCTTGACGTCGCCGAACAGGTCGGCGAAGTTGCGCGCGGCGTCGAGGCCCGCCCACACCGCGCCGACCGTGAACGCGTGCACGCCCCAGCGCTCCTCCCACAGGTCCCACGACGGCATCGGGAGGCCGTTGCGCTCGTCGAGGTAGCTCACCATCCAGTCGGCCGCCGGCACGACGAGCGTCGAGTAGAGCTGGACGACGAAGTCGAGGTTGCGGTGCAGCCGGTAGTGCTGCCACAAGGCCCACAGCACGAGCCCTGTTTCGTCCTCCTGGATGGGCAGCGTGCGGGCGCCGTGCGAGTCGACCCACGGCAGCCATGAGCTGCCCGGCTGGCCGTACGGCGTGTACTTGTGCAGGAAGAACCCTTCCTCGACCAGCGACTGCTGCGAGAAGAGGAAGAACTGGCGGGTCACGTCCTCGTGGCCCGCGCGGTCGAGCGCGTTCGCGACCAGGGCGCCGTCGCGCGGCCAGTGGTAGGCGTAGGTGTCGCGCGCGAACTTGGTGATGTCGAAGTCGGTCGAGGCCATCACGGCGCCGTGGTTGTCGACGTGCGTGCGCGCCGTGAGCACGCTGCGCCGGTAAAGCTGCGAGGCTTCCGCGCCCAGCGCTTCGTCGATGTGCCTGTGGTCCTTCTCCGACCACACCTGCCAGTAGGTGAGGGTGCGGTCGCGGTAGGTGTCGGGCCCGCGGGCGATGATCAGCTCCTGGCCGAATGTGGTCACCTCGCTCAGGCGCGTACCCATGCAGAGCCAGTGCGTGAACGAGCGGGTCTGCCCCGGCGCCAGCGCTCCGAGGTCGAAGCCGACGGTGCAGTCGACCGCACCCTGCTCGATCGGGTTCCGGCCGAGCACGCCGTCCTCCGCGTCGACCCACGTGCCGGCGGCCCCGTTGCCCTTCTTGCCGTTCGCCCACTGGCTGATTCCGTAGTCGGCGCCAACCTGGCCGCCGGCGAGGAAGTAGCGATTCGCCTTGTACGCGATGACGCCGCGGTGGCGGGGGTCGTAGAGCACGGTGTTGCCGATGTCCGACCCTTCGATGAACCAGTCGTAGTGGAAGAACGCCGAGCACGCGCTGAAGGGGCGATCGGCGGTGACCTCGACGCCCCGTACGAACCAGTTGCGGGCGAGGTCGATGTAGTCCTCGAAATGGGCGGTGATGCCGAGGCCGGGGTGCGACAGGGTGACGTCGCCGACCAGCGAGTCCTGCGCGTAGCCGAGCTTGCGCACCCACGCGCCGTCGGTCAGCCACGCGAAGCGGCCATCGACGAAGAAGCCGGTGCGGCAGAGGTTGCCCATGGTGTGGTTGGCGTCGCCGACGCGCGGGAAGTAAACGTCGCGCAGCGAGTAGTTGGCGTCGAAGCCGACCAGCGCGTTGCCATTGCCGAGGACGAGGCTGCGTGGCACTAGAGTGTCGCGCCCCCGATGCTCTTCGCACCTTCGCGGTCTGGGCGGCCGGGCGCCCTTGGCGCCGAAGCCTGCGTCAAGGGGCCCGGCGCTGCCTCGTCACGCACCTTCAGGGTGCGCTCCTCGTCGCGCCACCCTTTCCTTGGCTCCGGCCGCCCATCCTCGCGAATCTGCGTCAGAGCCCGGTGGCGCGACACTCCGGCTCGCATCCTACAATCCGCCCACTGACGCAGCCACCGGTTCGCATCATCACGTCCCGCAGGCGTCGCCGCACGGTGGCAGCTCGCATGCGCTCGGGCGTGCTCGAGCTGCTGGTCCCCGCGACCATGCCGCACGCCGAGCGACAGCACTGGGCGGAGGTCATGGCGCGCCGCCTTCAGCGCCGAGCCGACCGCGCCCGTCCGACCGATGAGCGGCTCGAGGAGCGCGCTCGGCGCTTGAACCAGCGGCATTTCGGCGGTTCCCTTCTCTGGGACTCGATCGGCTTCGCGCCGATGGACCACCAGTGGGGCAGCTGCACGTTCACCCAGGGCGGGGTGAGGAGCGAGAACAGGGCGGGGTCGCTGCCGGACTGGGTGTCGGCGAAGGACGTCGTGCTGGAAATGCTGCGC
>CBJLKR010000162.1:0-5635 GCA_966423695.1 uncultured bacterium
GAGGAGAGATGAGCAACCTGGTTTCGGTCGAGGACGTCGAGGCGAGGCTCAGGGCGCTACCCGCGTCGGCCGAGCTGACGCCAGACGATATGCGCGCTCTCGCCGCCATCACGGCATCCAGGCGCGATGTGCGCCGCAAGCGCCTCAGCGGAATGCGGCTGTCCGCCGCCTTCGCGGTCACCGTCGTGATCGTGCTGCTGGCCAACCTCCTCGCCGCGTACTTCGCGCCCCGTTACGGCCAGGCCCTCGCCGACACGCCCGGTATCGGGCCGATCTCGAGCCGCATGCTGCGAGCGGTCGGTCTGAGCGGCGGCGACGTGACCGTGTTCGGTGATTCGGCGACATCGTCGGGCCATACGCTGAAGCTGGAGGGCGGGTTCGCCGATGGCCTGCGGATGGTGCTGTTCGTCTCCATCGACAGCAAAGGCCTGGACGGCAACCCGAAGGGTTACGGCATGCACGAGGGCGATTGGGGCCTCGACTACGACCACTTCACGCTGACGGACCAGTTCGGGCACTCGTACTCACCGATCCTTGTCGGTGGGCAGACCGTGGTTCAGTTCCAGCCTCTTGTCTGGCCCGCATCCGAGGTCGGGGCACGGCTGACTTTCCATGAGACCGCACTTCAGGGCTTGTGGGACCGAACGCCGCACAACGTGGCCGGAGACTGGACCCTGCACGCCACGATCGTGTCCGGCCAGGCCCACCAGCTTCCACTGCCGGCACCGGTCCGCACCGACCGAGCGACCTACACCTTCACTGGCGTCGTGGCGGCCGGCCGGACCCTGATCGTGCACGTGACCATCACCGGGCCGGTCACACGCGAGCCGGTGCCGGCCTCGCCCGGCACCGGCCTGGACATCTTCAGGCCCGCCGTTTTCGACGCCCGGGGCGAGCAGATGCAGCTCGAGGAGTTCGGAGTGACGTGGTCCACAACCCCAGGCGGACCGCTCACTGCTGAGCTGACGGCCTTCATAGTCGGTTCCGGCAGCTACCGCATCGTGATCGCCGGCCAAGACCGCTGGATGACGGTGCCCTGATCCTCGATCGCGGAGGACGCGATTCTCTCCTAGGCCGCTTCCTCGACGGCCACCTCTTCGGCCGCGAGCTCGGGCTGGCCCGCGGGCGCGCGCAGCACGGCCAGGACGAGGACGAGGCCCGCGGCCACGCTCGCCGAGGCGAGAAGGAACGCAAGCTGATACCCGCTCGTCAGCGCTCCGGAAACCGTCGCGCCCCCGGCGATCAGCCCCGTCGACCGTGACGTGGCGACGCTGCCGACGACGGCCAGTCCCAGCGCGGCGCCGATCTGCATGACGACGTTGCTGAAGCCGGTGGCGAGGCCCGAGTCGGCCGGCGTCACCTCGGACATCGAGATCGACAGCAGTGGCAGGAACGAGCTGCCCGCGCCCAGGCCGAAGAGCGTCAGGCCGACGAACAGCCGTGGGAAGTAGTTCGCGGTCTCGTCCAGGCCGGACAGCACGTAGAGCGCGATCGCGATGAGCGCGAGCCCCGCGATCACAACGTTGCGGGCGCCGAACCGCGCCATCAGCCTGCTCGTGGCCCCGCTCGCCGGAAGCGCTCCGAGGAGGACCGTGGTGGGAAGGAACGCGAGTCCGATCTCGAGCCCGTCCAGACCCTTGATGTGCTGCAGGTACAGCGAAGCCGCGAAGAAGGTGCTCGACATGCCTGCGAACAGGAACGCACGCACGGCGCTGCCCGCCGTCAAAGCGCCCTCGCGCAGTATGCGCAGGGGCATCAGCGGGTTGGCGATACGCCACTCCACCGCGACGAAGGCGACGAGCAGGGCGACCGCGGCCCCGCCGAAACCGAGGGTGTGGCTCGAGGTCCAGCCGGTGTCGGCCGCGGTCACGATGGCGTAGACGCCGATGACGAGCGCTCCGACGATGAGCAACGAGCCGATAACGTCGATGCCCCTGGACAGCCCGGCCCCCTCGTTCTCTTCGATCAGGAGGGCGCCGGCGAGCAACGTCGCCAGCCCGATCGGCACGTTGATGAAGAAGATCCAGTGCCACGAGACGAGCTGGGTGAGCACGCCGCCCGCGAGCAGGCCCAGCGAACCGCCACCTGCCGCCACCAGCGCGAAGACGGACAGCGCCCGCGTCCGCTCGGCGGGCTTGGTGAACCTGGCGATGATGAGGGCGAGGATCACGCCGGCGGCAAGCGAGCCGCCGATGCCCTGCACGAAACGGCCGACGATCAGGCTTGTCGCCGACTGGGCGAGCCCGGTGCCGAAGGAGGCCACGGTGAACAGGAGGATGCCCGCGAGGAAGACCTTGCGGCGGCCGAACAGGTCCCCGGCGCGGCCGGCGACGAGCAGGAGGCCCGCAAAAGCGATCACGTAGCTGTTCACCACCCAGGTGAGGTCGGCCTGGGTGAAGTGAAGGTCACGCTGCATCGAGCCGAGCGCCACGTTCACGATCGTGGTGTCCAGGACGATCATCAGCTGGCCGAAGCACACCACCACCAGGGCCGCCCAACGCCGGAAATCTGCACTCATGACGCCTCCAGACCAACTCAACCGCATCAAGGATGATCACTATAACAGGATCATCACGATCCTTATTGCATGGATTATCTGGAAGCTGGGAACGTTATAAGTCCATGATAGAATCGCCGATGGAAGAGTCAGACGTGAAGGATCAGCGGGCCGGGGTCGGCGTCGTGCCTCTCTTTACACAGATCCAGAAGGCTTTCAACCGGCGGACCGGGGAGGAAGTCCTGGGGATGCGCTTCAAGCCGTACATGACCCTGTGCTTCATCCGCGACCACCCAGGGACCTCGCAGCAGGAGCTCGAGAGCGCCCTCTTCCTGGACGCCAACACCGTCGTCCTGCTCCTGAACGAGCTGGAGGCGGCCCAGTTCTCCATCCGCCGGCGCGATCCGAACGACCGCCGCCGGCACATCGTCGAGATGACCGCTGCCGGACGGCGCGCGCTCGAGCGCGCAGACAAGGCGCGGGAGGGCCTCGAAGACGAGGTGCTCAGGGGCCTTTCGGCGGAGGAGAAGAAGACGCTGCGGCGGCTGCTGGAGCGCGTGCTGGAGGGGTTGCACGCCGAGGCCCGGGCCTAGACTCGGCGGGGGCGGGGCCGTTCTGGGTTAGTTCAGACGCTCCAGGATCATCGCCATGCCCTGGCCGCCGCCGACGCACATCGTCTCCAGGCCGAAGGTCTTGTCCTTCTCGCGCAGTCCGTTGAGCAGCGTGCACAGGATGCGCGCGCCGGTCATCCCGAACGGGTGGCCCAGCGCGATCGCGCCGCCATGGGGATTCAGCTTGTCGCTGAACGGGTCGACGCCGATGGCCCGCGCCGACGGGATGACCTGCGCGGCGAAGGCCTCGTTGATCTCGACGATGTCGATATCGCCGATCGTCATCTTCGCGCGCGCGAGGGCCTGCCTCGACGCGTCGATCGGGCCCAGGCCCATGAACTCCGGCTCGAGCGCGGACAGCCCGGTGGATACGACTCGTGCCAACGGCTTGATGCCCAGCTCCTTGGCCCGCTTGGCGGACATCACCACCACCGCCGCAGCGCCGTCGTTGAGCGGGCATGCGTTGCCGGCGGTCACGGTGCCGTTCTCGCGGAAGGCAGGCTGCAGCGTCGCCAGGACCTCCATGGTGGTTCCCGGCCGCGGGCCGTCGTCCTTGGTGAACGTCTGGCCGTTGGGAAGCGGGACCGGGATGATCTCGCGGTCGAAGAAACCGTTTTCGCGCGCCTTGACCGCCGCGGCCTGGCTCTTCACGGCGTAGCGGTCCTGCTCCTCGCGCGAGATCTTCTCGCGCTGGGCGACGTTCTCCGCCGTCTGCCCCATGGCGATGTAGACGTCCGGGTATTCCTCCGTGTTGTCCTTGACGAGCTTGGAGTTGTAGGTGTCGGGCGCGTCGGGGTAGCCGCTGCCGTAGCGCGAGACGCATTCGACGCCGACCGACAGGAACGCGTCCCCCTCGCCCGCCTCGATCGCATGCGCCGCGATGCGCGTGGTCATGAGCGAGGACGAGCAGTAGCGATTGACCGTGACGCCGGGCACGTCCAGCCGCGCGAGGATGGAGACGACGCGGCCGATGTTGTGGCCCTGCTCACCACCTGGCAGGCCGCAGCCGCAGATGAGGTCTTCGATCTGCGCCGGGTCCAGCTCCGGAACCTTGTCGAGCACCTTCGTCACCACGTGCGCGGCGAGGTCGTCGGGGCGGACGTCGACGAGGGAGCCTTTGCGCGCGCGTCCGATCGGCGAGCGCCCGTACGCGACGATCACAGCTTCGGTCATGGGACGGTTATACGCGGTTTGAACGAAGCGCCGTCGGGATCAATCCCTGCCTGCCCACACGGCGTACGCGTACACGCCGGCCAGCCCCAGGCCGCCGATGCCGAAGGCGAGCGGCAGGCTCAGGTGCATCGAGCCGAGGAGGACGATCAGGAGAAGCAGACCGGGCAGTTAGAAGGTCCCGACGAAGGTGAAGAGCTTGCCTCGCGAAACCCAGCGGTAGCGCCGCGCTTCGAGGATCAGCTCGCGTGGCAGCCGCTCGTTGGGGTCCAGGGCGTGGAAGATCGAGTACATGCTTCGTCGCTCGAGGCTGCGCAGGTCTCTCAGCTCCAGGCGTCGCCGCAATACGTCCTCCTTCTAAGGCAACAGTCTAGGAACGAACGAGCAAAGCCTCACGCGTGAAGAGCCTCAGGGCGGCAAAGAAGCACAGGGCGCCCGTCACCGCAAGGCTCACGGACGTGATGGCGAGCGCTGCGCCGGAAACGGTGCTCTGGACGATCGCGTCGCGCAGTACCAGGACCGCGTTGAGGATCGGGATCGTGTAGTAGGCGAGGCTCGGGTTGAAGTCGGGGATGAACAGCACTATCGACGCCGGGAAGATGGTGACGAAGTACAGAGGCGTCGCGTAGGCCTGGCCCTGGCGGAAGTTGCGGGCCAGCGTGCCGAGCGCGATCGTCAGGCACGCGAACGTGGCGGCCAGCAGGACCGCGAGCCAGGTCATGACCACGGCCGTCAGGGGGCTGAGCGCCACTGGAAGCGAAGAGCTCTGGGCGGGGCCGAACCTGATCTGCGTGAGGGCCAGGAGCATGGAGACGATCGCGGCCATCGCGGCGATGACGCTGATCGCGCTCACGGCGAGGATCTTGCCTATGAGCACTTGACCGCGCGGCGCGGGGGTCAGAAGCAAGCTCTCCAGGGTTTTGCGCTCGCGTTCGCCTGCGCTGGCGTCGAGCGCCGCCGACAGGCCGCCCGTGAGCGTCATCGTGATGAGGATGTAGGGAAGGAAGAAGCTCAAGAAGCCGTTGCCGGCGGCCTTTTCGGGCGAGCTCAACGGATGCACGGTCACGGGCAGCGGGTTGAGCACCGACGGGTCGACGCCCTTCGCCTGCAGCGCCGCGGCGATCTTGGCGCCGTCGTAGCGACCGAGGATCGTCTGCAGGCGGATATCGGCGATCTGCGCGCTCTGACGCGTCGGGTCGTAGTACTCCTCGAGGCCGTTCGCGGTGAAGACGAGCCCGAGGTCGACCTCCCGCTTCGCCGCCGCGGCGGGATCGTCGACCCGGACGAGGCGCAGGCCCGTGGCGTTGAACAGGATGTCGAGGCCGGCCGGGATCTCGCCCTTGTAGCCGGCGGTGTA
>CBJLKR010000163.1:0-5583 GCA_966423695.1 uncultured bacterium
TGTCTCCCGGGGTTTGGTTTCCGGGTTCTTGGCGCTGTGGACCCTCGCCGTTCCGAGAAGGCTCTCGGTGGGCGTCGTGGCGGCGTCAGCCGCCGCGGTCGGGGCCGCGGTCGTCTTCATCCTGGTCTCGCCCCTGCGGGCGCTCAACGACGATCCCGCCTCGCTGCGCCTGAACCTGTGGCAGGACGGGCTGCGCCTGCTGGCGGCGCGTCCGCTGACGGGCTGGGGCCAGGACGCGACCGGCCTGACGTTCGGGCGCTTCCTGACTCGCGATTACGCCGGCCTCGTCACGTTCGACCGCGTGCACTCAGGCCCGCTGGACGTCGCGGTGACGCAGGGCGTGCTCGGGCTGGCGGCGCTGGCGTGGGTGCTGTTCGTCGTCTTTCGGGCCGCCTGGCGCGCACGCCCCGCGCCGGACGTGGCGGGCCTCACGGCCGCGCTGGTGGGTTACAGCGTGTGGGTGCTGTTCAACTTCGACTGGGCGCCGGTGACGGGGGTGTTCTGGCTCCTGGCCGGGACGCTGTGGTCGGAGGTTCAGCAAGCTTCTCCTCCCCGCCTGCGGGGAGGTGGCCCGGCACGGGCCGGAGGGGCGATCGCATTGGCGTTGCTCGCGGTCCCGCTGGCGGTGTTTCCGCTGCTCGCCGACACCTGGTACCTGGCGGGCCGGGCCGGGCAGTCGGCGGCGTTCGACCCACTCCAGGCGCAGTACCACTGGGCCGTGGGCACCGTGCCGGAGCTGCAGCGCGCGGCCGACCTCGGCGAGACCGACCCCGGCCTGTACGTGCAGCTCGGCGACGGGTACCTCAGGCAGGGAGATGGGGCCGCGGCCAGGCGCGCCTACCGGCGCGCGCTCGAGATCGACCCCTACTACACGCCGGCGAGCCAGCGCCTGGCGACGCTGGGCTAGCGACCGCTAGCTACTCGTCGTCTTCCTCGCTCGGGTACTCGTGCTGCCGGTGCGCTCCGGCGCCCGCGCCCACGGTCGCAGGCGGCGCGGACAGCTGCTTCAGGCTCAGCGAGATCCGCCGGCGCGCCGTGTCGATGCCGATCACCTTCACCTGCACCGTCTCACCGACCTTCAGCACGTCCTCGGTCCGCTCGACGTGGTCCCACGAGAGCTCGGAGATGTGCAGCAGCCCCTCGATCCCCGGAAGGATCTGCAGGAACGCGCCGTACTTCTTCGTCTTGGTCACCTGGCCCTCGACGATCGAGCCCACCGGCATCGACTGCACGAGGCGCTCCCACGGGTCCTGCTGCAGCTGCCGCAGGGACAGCGAGATGCGCGTCTGCTCGGGGTCGAGCTTGATCACCTTCACGGTGACCTCCTCGCCCAGCTGCAGCACGTCGGTGACCTTCGAGACCCGGTCCCACGAGAGCTCGGAGATGTGGATCAGCCCGTCGGCGCCGCCGATGTCGACGAACGCGCCGTAGCTCGTGACTCCCGAGACGGTCCCGCGCACGATCGTGCCGGTCTGCAGCCGCGAGAACAGCTCCTCGCGCTTGCGCGCGCGGTCCTCGTCCTCCGCCGCCTTCTGGCTGACGATCAGCCGGTTGCGCTTGCGATTGACCTCGAGGATCTTCACGGGGATGCGCTTGCCCACGAGGGTCTCGAGGTTGCCGGCGTATGTGCGCGCGACCTGGCTCGACGGCAGGAAGCCGCGCAAGCCGAGGATGTTGACGATCAGCCCGCCCTTGTTCTGCTCGCGCACGTCGGCGTCGATGACGGTCCCGTCCGTCTGCTTCTCGGCCGCGACGAGCCACGTCGTCTCGGCGCGAGCGCGGCGAAGCGAGAGGACGACGTTGCCCTCCTCGTTCTCCGGCTGCAGGACGTAGACCTTGATCTGGTCGCCGGGCTCGAGGCCGGCGGAGTCGACGTCCCCGCGCAGGCCGAGCTCCTTGCTCGAGATGACCCCCTCCGCCTTCGCACCGATGTCGACGAGGACCTCGTCCGGGTCGACTCGAACGACGATCCCATCCACGATGTCACCGTGGTTGGGGGTCTTGAAGGCCTCCTCCTCGAAGTGGAGGTAGTCCTCCATGGTCATCGCGCCCGATGCTTCCTGGTCGGTTACCTCCTCGTTTTCGGTCAGGACGGCACCGGACTCAGTAGCCAAAATACGAACCCCCTAGAAGTTATTGGTGTGGTCTTGGTCGTCAAAACGGCCTCCGCCAAAACGAGCGTCAATTGTACCGCAGAAAAGTCGCCTACCCGGGGAACGGTTTCGTGACGTCGTGGTTGTCGATCAAGCGGGTTTTCCCCACCCTGGCAGCGATCACGGCGAGCGTTCCAGGCTTCTGAAAAGTAGCCGCATCGACGAGCTCGACGTAGTCGGGTTGAACGAGCGGCTCGAGCGCCAGGCGGGCGACGATCCGCGCGCGCAGCCGGCCGGGGTCGTGCTCGCCGGCCGCGTATGCCTCCGCCGCGTCGCGAAGCGACGCGCTCAGCGTCGTTGCCGCTCTGCGCTCGTCGGGGTCGAGGTACACGTTGCGGGAGCTCAGCGCGAGGCCGTCCGGCTCCCGCACCGTCGGCACGACCCGGATGTCGACGCCGAGGTCGAGGTCGGCGACGAGGCGCTTCACGACCGCGACCTGCTGCGCGTCCTTCTGGCCGAAGTAGGCGCGGTCGGGCTCGACCGCCGCCAGCAGCTTGGTGACCACTGTGGCCACCCCCTGGAAGTGCCCGGGGCGGGCGGCGCCTTCGAGGCCTTCGCTGACGCCGCCGACGTTGACGCGCGTCGCGGCCTCGGGCGGGTACATGGCCTGGACCGACGGCCGGTACACGGCGTCGACCTCCGCCTCCATCAGCATCCGCCGGTCCCGGTCCCAGTCGCGCGGGTAGCGGTCGAGGTCTTCGTTCGGACCGAACTGCAGCGGGTTCACGAACAGGCTCACGACGACCAGGTCGTTGTCGGCGCGGGCGGTCTCGAACAGGCGCATGTGCCCCGCGTGCAGCGCGCCCATCGTCGGCACGAGGCCGATCGACCTTCCTTCACAACGCCACCGGCGCGATGCGGAGAGCATCGCGCCGGGCTCATGGAGTTCGTTCAGCCGCCGTACCGAACCTCGTTCGGGTCCTTGGCCGGTGCCGCCCCGTTGGTCGAGTACTCGTGCTCCGGTCCCGGGAACTTGCCCGTGCGCACATCCTCTGCGTACGCGGTCACGGCGCGGGAGATCTCCTCGGCGAGGTTCGCGTAGCGCTTCACGAACTTCGGCGCCTTGCCGGTCGTCAACCCCAGCATGTCGTGGAAGACGAGCACCTGGCCGTCGCAGCCGGGTCCGGCGCCGATCCCGATCGTCGGGATGCGCAGCGCGTGCGTGATCTCCGCCGCGAGCTTGCTCGGCATGCCCTCGAGGACGAGGCTGAACGCGCCGGCCTTCTCCAGCGCCTTGGCGTCGGCGAGGATGCGCGCCGCCTGCGCGTCGGTCTTGCCCTGCACCTTGAACCCGCCCATCTGGTGCACGGACTGCGGCGTCAACCCGAGGTGGCCCATAACCGGGATGCCGGCCTCCGTCAGCCGGCGCGTGATCTCGACCACGGCGCCGCCGCCCTCGAGCTTGACGGCGTGCATGCCGCCCTCCTGGACGAACCGCCCGGCGTTGCGCACCGCATCGTCGACCGACGCCTGGTAGGACATGAACGGCATATCGCCGACCAGCAGCGCCTGCCGCGCGCCGCGCGCCACGGCCTTGGCGTGGTGGAGCATGTCCTCCATCGTCACGGGCAGGGTGGTCGGGTGGCCGAGCATCACCATGCCGAGGCTGTCGCCGACGAGCAGGATCGGGATGCCGGCCTCGTCGAGGATGCGGGCGCTCAGGTAGTCGTACGCGGTGAGCATGGCGAAACGCCTGCCCTCGTCCTTGAACCGCTGGATGTCCAGCACAGTGGCCATCTACGACCTTCTCCTCCGGGTCGCTGCCACATCTCGGGTCAGCGCCCTTCTGGTCCGCTCGGCCGCGGCGGGATCCAGGCCCGCCTTCGTCGCGATCTCGAGCGCGACCAGGCCGAGCATACGATAAAGGTCGGGGTTGTCCACAGCCGCCAGGTGGCGTTTCACCGTCTCGGCGTCGCCCCTCCGGATCGGTCCCGTGAGGGCTCCGACGGGACCCTTCGCGCGGATGTTCGCGACGGCGCCCTCCACCAGCGGCAGCAGGGCCTGGACGCTCTCCTTCTCGCTCCAGCCGAGCCCCTCGAGCATGCGCACCGCCTCGGCGACGGTCACGTCGAGGAAGTTCGAGGCGAACACCGCCGCCGCGTGGTAGACGGCGCGCTCCGAGTCGTCGATGCGCTTGGGCCTGGCGCCAAGCCGGCGGGCGAGGGCCTCGAGGCGGCGCCGCAGCGGCGTCGTCGTCGCGTCGACGGTGATGGTGACGCCGCGGAACGCCGACGGGTCGCGCGGCATCGGAAACGACTGCAGCGGATGGAAGGAGCCGCGCGGGTTCGCCGCCAGCGCGTCGAGCGCGTCGAGGCCGAGGGCGCCGCTCAGGTGCACCACCGCGAGCGTTGCCGGCGGGTGAAGCGCCGCCACCTTCGCCGCCATCTCGCCGACCGCGCCGTCCGGCACGGCCAGGAAGAGGATGCCCTCCCGCGGCAGGCGGAAGCCCTTGCGCGCCGGGACGAGGCGGGCCCGGAACGCGCGGGCGAGGCTTCGGCCGAGGTTGCCCCGGCCCGCGACCGTCAGCGCGTCAGACGTTGCCGGGGCTTGGTTACGAGGCGCCGGCCGCGGCGGGAGCCTCAGGCTCCTCGTTCGCCAGGATCGCGTCGAGCTCCTTGGCGTCGATCGTCTCCACGACCTTCAAGCGCTCGACGACCGCGTCCATCTTGCGCCGCTGCTGCGTGAGGATCGTCTTCGCCGTCTGGTAGCCGTGGTCGATGATCCGGCGGATCTCCTCGTCGATGATCGCCGCCACCTCTTCGGAGTAGTTGCGCTGCTCGCCTAGGTCGCGGCCGAGGAAGACGAGCTCTTCCTTGTGGCCCATAGTCACCGTCCCGAGCTTGTCCGACATGCCCCACTGCGTGACCATGCGCCGGGCCATCTGGGTCGCGCGCTGGATATCGTTTTCGGCGCCGGACGTGATGTCGCCGAACACGATCTCCTCGGCGACGCGGCCGCCCATGATGCCCGCGATCTGGTCCATCAGCTCGTCGCGCGAGATGAGGTACTTGTCCTCCTCGGGCAGGCTCAGCGTCCAGCCGAGCGCCATGCCGCGGGAGATGATCGACACCTTGTGCACCGGATCGGTGTGCGGGAGCGCCTTCATCACGAGGGCGTGGCCCGTCTCGTGGTACGCGATGATCTCCTTCTCGTGGTCGGAGATGCGCCGGCTCTTGCGCTCCGGACCGGCGATGACGCGCGCGATCGCCTCCTCGAGCTCGTCCATGCCGATGACCTTCTTGTTCGCGCGCGCGGCGAGAATCGCGGCCTCGTTGATGAGGTTCGCGAGGTCGGCGCCGCTGAAGCCCGGCGTCTGGCGCGCGAGCACGTCGAGGTCGACCGTCGAGTCGAGCGGCTTGTTGCGCGCGTGCACGTCGAGGATCTGACGCCGGCCCTTGATGTCCGGCCGGTCGAGCGTGACGTGGCGGTC
>CBJLKR010000164.1:0-5579 GCA_966423695.1 uncultured bacterium
GGCACTATCACGGCTACAACAACCGCGAGATCGCCGCCGCGCTCGGCGTCTACGAGCGCACCATCGGAACGCGGCTGCGCCAGGCGGGAGAGATGCTTCGAAACAAGCTCTCGGCCGACTTCTCACTCGAGGAACCCGAAGCGTTCCCTTCTGAACAGCATGAGGAGTCCTATGCCGGGAACTGAGCCCGAACCTTTCGGCCAGGCGATGGAGGAGCGTCTCCGCCGCGAGCTGGACGCCGTCCAGCCACAGTTCTCGTCGCCGCGCTACCTGACCCACGTGCGGAGGCCTGTCGCCTGGCGGCTTGCGCCCGCAGCGCTGGCCGCGGCACTGGTGGGCATCGGCGGCCTCGCGGCGTACTCCGGAAGCCCCAACCCGGCCGTCTGGACGCAGCACATCTTCAGCGTCGGCCACGAGGCTTCGCCGACGCCGAATGAGCTGGCCAGCCCCAAGTCCTCGCCGGTCGAACGCGAGTCGCCCGAGCCGTCGGAAAGCCCGGAGCCGCACGAGTCACCCGAGCCCAGCGGGTCGCCCGAGCCACGAGAATCGCCCGAGCCGTCGGGCGGCGGAGGGTCCGAGTCGGGCGGCTCGGGACACGACCCTGCCGGCTCCGCCGTGCCTACCGGCCAGCCAACGCCCTCGTCAGGCCAGCCGACGCCTACCGCAGGCGACCACTAGGCTTCCGACTTGGCGGAGGTCTGGCGTTACTAGAACCATGAAAAGACCAGTCGTGCTCATCGTCGGCGCCGCTGCAGGCGCACTGCTCGTAGCGGCGGCAGGCGCCTCGGCGCACACCGCCCTGTTCCTGTCGTCGCCGGTCGGGCAACACGCGACCGTGCTGAGCGACGAAGCCACCGGCGCGGCTACCGAGACGCCCGAGCCGGCGGAAACCCCGGAGGCGCCGCCGACAGCCGAGCCCACCGACAACCCCGAGCCCACGGAGACCCCGGAAGCTCCCGACAACGACAACGACAACGACAACGACAACGACAACGAGAACGACAACAACCAGGCCCAGCAGAGCCAGGATGGTGGCGGGGGCGACGACTAGCTCTTAGCCTCGCGCCTCTGCACGAACTCGAACCCGAATCGCCCCTTGACGCACAGGTGACCGGACGTCACCGAGCTGTCGAGGGGCGATGTCACTTTCACGATCGAGTTGTCCTGGACGTGCAGCTGGAGCATGCAGCCCACGCCGCAGTAGGGGCACACCGTCTCGGTCACCTTCTGCCGTGACTCGTCCCACGTGCCCGCGGCGCGCATATCGTGCTCACTCTTGAACATCAGCGCGCCAGTCGGGCACACGCCGATGCAGTTGCCGCAGTAGACACACGCCGAATCCGGCAGGGGCGCCTCGAACTCGGTCGAGATGTGCGCGTCGAAACCGCGTCCCGCGACGGCGATCGCAAAGGTGTTCTGCGCGTCGACCCCACACGCCTCGACGCACTTGTAGCAGAGGATGCAGCGCGAGTAGTCGCGGACGTAGAGCTCGTTGTCCACCTTCACCGGCTGCGCGACGGTGGCGGCCTCCGGCCCGAACCGCGCCGCGGTCGCCCCGTATCGCTCCATCCAACCGTGAACCTGGGCCGACGTCAACGTCATGTCGACCGAGGAGGCGAGCAGCTCCAGCACGAGGCGGCGGCTGTGGCGGACGCGCGGCGAGTCCGTCTGCACCTTCATCCCTTCCTCGACCTTGCGCGAGCACGCCGGCACCAGCACGCGGGAGCCCTCGAGCTCGACCACGCACACCCGGCACACGTTGACCGGCGTCAGGGTGTCGAGCTGGCACAGGGTCGGCGTGTCGATCCGCAGGCGCCTGCAGGCGTCGAGGATCGTCGCGCCCGGGCGCAGGTCGATGTCGTGCCCGTCGACGGTCACGCGCACGTCAGCCAACGTTCAGCACCTTGAGTTGCGTGAGGCCTGAGGCGATCGCGTTGGCCGCCGTCTGACCGAGGCCGCAGATCGAGGCGTCGCGCATCGCCTGGGCGATATCGCTCAGCAGCAAGACGTCGGCGCGACCGTCGCCGCCTGGCGAGTGCAGCATCCGCTCGAGGATCTCCTCCTGGCGCTTGGTGCCGACCCGGCACGGAACGCACTGCCCGCACGACTCGTCGCGGAAAAAGCGCGCGATGCGGAGCAGGACCGCGCGCATATCGGCGGTCTCGTCGAAGACGACCACCGAGCCGGAGCCGAGGGTCGCGCCGATCGCGCGCGTGCCTTCGAAGGACAGCGGCACATCGAGCTGCCCTGGGGTGAGGAATGAGCCGGCGGCGCCGCCCAGGAGCACCGCCTGCTCGGGACGGGCGCCGGCGAGCTCGAGGAGCTTGCGCAGTGGCGTGCCCATCCTGACCTCGTAGACGCCCGGACGCTCGACGTGCCCCGAGACGCAGAAGACCCGCGTGTCTCCGAACTCGCCGTTGATGATGTCGAGCACGTTGACCAGCGTCTCCACGTTGTTGACCAGGGTCGGCTTGCCGAACAGACCGGCCTCGACCGGAAACGGCGGCTTGTTCCGCGGCTCTCCCCTCTTCCCCTCGATGGAGTTGAACAGCGCGGTCTCTTCGCCGCAGATGTAGGCGCCCGCGCCGCGGCGCACCTCGATATCCAGGTCGACGAGACCTGCAGCTCGCGCCTGATCGATCGCGTTCTGGATCCTCCGGCGCGCGACCGGGTACTCGTCGCGGATGTAGATGTAGGCCTTGTCGCAGCTGCCCGCGAGGGCGGCCACGGCCATGCCCTCGACCACGGCGAAGGGGTCGTGCTCCATCAGCGCGCGGTCCTTGAAGGTACCCGGCTCCGATTCGTCGGCATTGCACACCAGGTAATGCGGGCGCGCCGCGGCCGAGGCGACCGACTGCCACTTCCGCCCGGTCGGGAAGGCGGCGCCGCCGCGGCCGAGCAGCTTCGAATCCGTGACCTCGGCGATCACGCGCTCGGCGCCGATCTCTCGCGCCCGCGCCAGGGCGCGGAAGCCCCCGTGCTCGCGGTAGCTGTCGACGCTTTCCGCGTCGACGGCGCCGATGCGCCGCATGAGCCTGACGTCGCCACGCGGATTGACCGGTGTCGCGGCGGCGTGCCGCTCGTCGAGTCGGGCCGGAGCGCGGTCGCACAGGCCGAGGCAGTTCGCGCCGCCTCCCTCCCGCGCCCCGGCGAGCAGGCACACGATGTCGTCGCAGACCTGCACGGTGTGCGGGGCGCGAGGCTCGAGCGCGAACCTCGCGTAGAAGCTGACGACGCCGTACGCCTCCGCCGGCGGCACTGACAGCCGCCGGCATGCGTACTCGAGCCCGCCGCGGCTCACCCACCCCACCTGGTCCTGGATGGCGTGCAGCACCGGCAAGAGCATGTGGCGCTGCGAGCGCGCCGAGCGTCCGCCATAGGCGACGTGGTGGTCGGCCGGCGTGGGCCGGCCCAGGACCGAGTCGACCGCCGCCATCTCCTCGGCGGTTGCCGGGCCCCCGGCGGTGCGGATGTCCAACTAGATCGCGGCCGCGGGCGCGCCGATCCTGTCGATCCTGATCGCGCTCGCCTTGAACTCCGCCGTACCCGACTTGGGATCCGTCGCGTCGATCGTCAGCACGTTCGTCGCGACCTGGTCGGGGAAGTGCAGCGTCATGAACGCCAGGCCTGGGCGCATCTCGTGGTCGAGCCGGACGGGCGCCTCGACCGACCCGCGCCGCGAGCTCACCCGCACGATCTCGCCGTCCTGCACACCGAGCTCATCCGCATCCTCGGGCGAGATCACGAGCGCTTCGCGCCTGCGCAGGGGTGATGTGTACTCGTTCGTCTGCACGCCCGTGTTGAACGAGTCGAGCCGGCGCCCCGTCGTGAGACGGATCGGGAACTCCTCGGTCAGCGTGTCGACGGGCGGCTCGTTCTCGACCGCGTGGAGGGGGGCCGGCGGGCCTTCGATCGGGCTCTTCCACAGGCGCCCGTGGAGGAACTGCGTGCCGGGGTGCGATTCGTCCGGGCACGGCCACTGGATGCCGCCGAGTTCGTCGAGGCGCGAGTACTTCATCCCGGCGTGCATCGGCGAGAGGCTGCGGCACTCGTCCCACACCTGCTCGGCGGTCGGATGCCCCCAGTCCATGCCGAGGCGGCGCGCGATCTCGCCGATGATCTCGATGTCGTCGCGCGCGCCGGCCGGCGGGTCGAGCGCCCGGCGGACGCGCTGAACGCGGCGTTCGCTGTTGGTCACCGTCCCCTCCGACTCGGCCCATCCCGCGGCTGCGGGCAGGACGACGTGGGCGAGCTCGGCCGTGTGCGTCAGGAAGATGTCCTGGACGACCAGGTGGTCGAGCCCGCGGAGGAGGCGCACAGTGCGCCCCTGGTCGGCCTCGCTGCGGGCGGGGTTTTCGCCGACGACGTACAGCGCGCGCAGCCGGCCGTGCTCCATCGCCTCGAACATCTCGCTCAGGTGCCAGCCCTTCTTCCGCGGGAACTCCGCGCCGCCCCACGCCCGCGAGAACTTCTGGTGCACCGCGGGATCCTCGAGGTCCTGGAAGCCGGGCATGCGGGCCGGGATGGCGCCCATATCGCCGCCGCCCTGCACGTTGTTCTGGCCACGCAGGGGGTTGAGGCCGCACCCGTAGCGCCCGACCTTGCCCGTCAGCAAGCCGAGGTTGATGAGCGACAGCACGTTGTCGGTGGCGTTGTGATGCTCGGTGATGCCGAGCGTCCAGCAGATCATGCCGGTCTTCGCGCGGGCGTAAGCGAGCGCGACCTCCTCGATGGCCGCCGCCGGCACGCCCGTCTCCTTCTCCGCGCGCTCCAGCGTGTAGGCCTCCACGCACTGCGCGAACTCCTCGTAGCCCGTGGTCGCGCGCGCGATGAAGTCGCCGTCGATCAGGTCGTTGTGAATGATCACGCGCGCCATCGCGTTGGCGAGCGCGATGTCGCTGCCCACGTCGAGCCCGAGCCACACGTCGGCCCACGCGCTCGAGCTCGTGCGCCGCGGATCGATCGCGATGAGACGTGCGCCGTTGCGTACGCCACGGAGAAGATGGTGGAAGAAGATCGGGTGAGTTTCGCGCGCGTTCGAGCCCCACAGGACGATGAGGTCCGTCTCCTCAGCCTCGCGGTATGAAGAGGTTCCTCCCCCGGCTCCGAACACTGTCGCCAGACCGGCGACGCTGGGAGCGTGTCAAGTTCGGTTGCAACTGTCGATGTTGTTGCTGTGCATGACCGCGCGGGTGAACTTCTGGGCGACGAAGTTCATCTCGTTCGTGGTCTTCGAGCAACTGAACATGCCGAACGCGTCCGGTCCCTGCTTGCGGGCCGCTTCGAAGCCCGCGGCCGCCCGTGTCAGCGCCTCGTCCCAGGTCGCGGGCCGCAGCTTGCCGCCGTCGCGGACCAGCGGCTGGGTCAGGCGGTGCAGACCACCTTCCATGACCTTGAAATCTTAGGGCTCGGTCTCAGCGCGGGCGATTGGCCGCGATGAATTCCTTGATGCGCCGCAGCCCGAGCTTCAGCTCGTCTTCGGACTGCGTGTAGGCGAGGCGGATGAAGCCCTTGCCGGCGGGGCCGAAGGCGGTGCCCGGGAGCACCGCCACGCCGGCATCGTTCAGCAGCCGGCTCGC
>CBJLKR010000165.1:0-5554 GCA_966423695.1 uncultured bacterium
TCGCCCGGGCCCAGCTTCCGCGCCTTGCCGGTGACGGTCTTCACCGTCACGGAACCTTCGGTGATGATCATGAAACCGACGCCGCCTTCGCCGCGGACGACGATCTCGTGGCCGGCAGGGTGGCTGACGATCTTGACCTGCCGCTCGATGGAACGAAGCTCCGAGTCCGGGATCCCCTGCAGAAGCTTGGCGTCGCTCAGCTTGGTCACGGGGAAATACTAGGCCGAGTCAGGCGGACGGAGGGACGCCGTTCTTCTTCGTGTCCAGGAACTCCTGGTACCGCCTGTACGCGTCCTGCTTGCGGCTGTCGACGATCTTCGTGTAGCCCTGCAGCGTGTTGAGGTTGGCGTGTCCCAGCACCTCCTGGACGAGGCGCACATCCCCTCCGGTGACCTCGAGCAGCGTGGTCGCCGCGGTGTGCCGCGCGACGTGCGGCGACTTGAACGACCAGGCTCCGATCGCCTTGCGGATCTGCCTGACGATGTAGCGCGAACCCGCGGGCGTCAGCCGGCGCTCGCGATCGTCGCCCGCGGACCGGTCGAAGTTGATGAACATGGCAAGGCAGGCATCGTCACGCGCGGTGAGGTAGTCCTCCATCGCGGCGCGTGCGTCGGCTGTGAGGTAGACGCTGCGCTGCTTCGACCCCTTGCCCGTCACCACGAGACGGTTGCCGGACCGGGGGAAGTCTGTGCGGTCTAGGGCGAGGGCCTCAGAGATGCGGCACCCGGTGCTGACCAGGAACTGCACCAGGGCGCGGTCGCGCTTTTCCAGCAGCGTGGCGCTGGGCAGCGCGTTGAGCAACCGCGTCAGCTCCTCGGGATCGATCGGTTTCGGCAACCTCTGCTCGAGCTTGGGCAGCGTGATCCCGTTGGACAGGTCCCGCTCGATCAGGCCTTCGCGGGCGATCCAGCGCAACCACGAGCGGATGGCCACCAGAGCGCGGGCACGGGAGGCAGGGCTCTTCAAGCGCTCGGCAAGGTGACGCTGGTAAGCGCGCAGGTCCTCGTGCCGCAGCCCGGACGTGTCGAGGGAGTGACCCTTCGCGGCGAGGAAGCCCAGCAGCCTGCGGATCTCCGCGTCGTATGCGCGGACGGTGTTCGGACTCCGGTTGGCCTCGAGCTGAAGCCAGCCGATGTATTCGTTCGCGGCGGCCTGCAGGGCGAGTGGCATGTCGAGGCCGGCCACATCCTACACTCTGAATTCGAGGTGGGGGCTCTCCGGGTCGTGAGTCCCAGCACCGAGCTGGAACTCCCAAGCGACGATTTCGGCTTCGACCACGACTTCACCGACCGTGTGTTCCGGGCCGCGCTGTGGTTCTACCGCAACTACTGGCGGGTCGAGGTCGACGGCATCACGAACGTCCCGGGACGAGGGCCTGCACTGCTCGTCGCAAACCACGCGGGCATCGTCCCGTACGACGGCGCCATGATCCGCACGGCGATCGTGGCGGAGCATCCGAAGCCGCGCCACGCGCGCATGCTCGTCGTCGACTGGGCCTTCGCCGTCCCGTTCACGAACACGCTGCTCGTCAAGACGGGCAATGTGCTGGCGCATCCCGACAACGCGACCGCGTTGCTCGAGCGCGGCGAGCTGGTCGGCGTTTTCCCGGAAGGTGAGAAGGGCGCGTCGAAGGGTTACGCCAACCGCTACAAGATCCGCCGGCTCGGCCGCGGCGGTTTCGTGCAGGTCGCGCTGCGCACGGGTGCCCCGATCATTCCCGTCGCCGTCGTCGGTTCGGAGGAGGTGCACCCGGTCATCGCCGACCTGAAGCCGCTGGCGCGGTTGCTCGGGCTGCCGATGGTGCCGGTGACGCCGACTTTTCCGTGGCTCGGCCTTGCCGGGTTGATCCCCCTTCCGTCGAAGTGGTTCATCGCCTTCGGGCCGCCCATCGACGTGGCTCGCTACAGCCCGGAGGATGCCGGCGATGCGAGGCTCGTGCTCGAGATCTCCGAACAGGTCCGCGGGTGGATCCAGACCACCGTCAGCCAGCTGCTGCAGCGGCGCAAGACGATCTTCTTCTAACCGGGAGGCACTTAAGGGCCCCGCTGCTAGCCTGAGCCGGTGCTGCGGCGGCCCGGCCTGGTCCTCGTCATCGCAGCCGTTCTGGCGGCTTGCGGTGGCTCGTCCTCCACCCCGCAGGCGGCGACTCCCGCGAGCGTCGCCGTGCAGCAGTCGGACCTTCCAAGCGGCATGGTGAGGTGCGACCTGTCGGGCGATATCGACAGCTTCATCAAGACCGAGGCCTCACCCGATCCGGCGACGTCGAAGACGATGAGCAGCGACTGGCAGACCGCGAAGAGCAAGGGCGCGAAGGCCGCGTACGTCGCCGTCTACACCGACAGCTCAGCCCACTGCGCGACGGTCAAGACCAGCGGCTCCGATATCGGCGCCGCGAGCTACAAGCTCGTCCTCAATTTCGTCATCGAGTTCAGGGACGAGAAGACGGCGGCCACGAGCTATACGAGCGACTCGGTGCTCGGGTTCAGCGCGTCGAGCCTCAAGTCCGGAATCGTGCCGGTGATAGAGGGCACGTCCACCGGACTGACGAAGAACTCGATCTCGCTCACCCAGCCGATCGCCGGCCAGCTGTACTACATCGCCGTCTGGCAGAACAAGGCGTTCATGGTCATCCTCGCCGTCCTGAACCTGGACGCGGCATCGGCCAAGAAGGTTTCGACCTCGGAGAACGGCCGGATCAAGTAGGGCGCTTCCTGCTGGTGTTCCAGTTACGGAGGCTAAGATGTCGCGGCCGATCGCAAACGCCCAAAACGTCCCGCCACGCCGTCGGCGCAACGGCTCCTCGCCGGTCTTTCGCGCCGTGCTGCTGCTCGCGCTCGCCCTTGTGGCGGCGATCGCGTTCGCGGCGGCGCGCTTGCTTCCCCTCGACCGGGCGCAGGGTTCGGCGCCGGTGGCCACCCAGGTGGTGGTCGACGGCGTCGCGACGGGTGCATGCATGGCGTTCGCCCCACAGGGACGGAGCGGTGCCAAGACCGTTTTCATCGACGCTGGTCATGGCGGGCCCGACCCGGGTGTAGTGGGCAGCGTCGACGGCCGGCAGGTGCTCGAGAAGGACTTGACCCTGGCCGTGAGCAGGCGGGTGACGGCGATGCTTACCGCCGACGGCTACCGCGTCGTTGTCTCGCGCGTGGGCGATTCGGCGGTCGCCAGGCTGGCCGACGCCGACGTGGTGTCCGGCGCGCTGACGGCGGATGCGGTCCACCGTGACCTCGTCGCCCGCGCGTCCTGCGCGAACGCCGCCGGCGCGTCCGCGCTTGTGTCCATTCATTTCGACGCGTTCGACGATCCTTCGGTCGGCGGCACCCAGACGTTCTACGACCCCGACCGATCGTTCGCGCCCAAGAGCAAGGCGCTGGCCACGAGCCTGCAGGCGGCGCTCGTCGGAGCGCTCAACGCCTTGGATCGGGGAGTCTCGACCGACGACCAGCTGGTCGCGCCGGCACTCACGCCCTCGGGGAGCGTGTATGGGCACTTCATCGAGCTCGGGCCGGCGGCGCCGGGCTGGGTGGAGCGGCCGAGCCAGATGCCGGGCGCGCTGGTCGAGCCCCTGTTCCTGACCAACGCGACCGAGGCACGCTACGCGGCGTCCGCGTCAGGGCAGGAGCGCATCGCGTCCGCGCTGCGCGCCGGCCTCGAGACGTACCTGGCGAACTCTTAGAAACGCGACGAGCGCCCGGCTTGCGCCAGGCGCCCGCGTCGACCTAACGAGGGGTGTGGGTGATGTCTTCTACCAGCGATACCACCGGCCGCCGCTCGAGCCCCGGAGGAAAAATCCGAGCACCCAGAGGACGAGACCGATGATCAGGATCCACCAGAGAATGTTCAGCGACGCGCTGAGGAACCCGCCTCCGCCGAAGATCAGCAGAAGCAGTACCAGGACAATGATTGCAACCAGCATATCGGTGTCAAAACCCCCTTCTATTTGAGATTTGGACACGCGCCGTGGGGCGCATACCCATCTACTGGGAGAACAGGTGGGGGCGGCGGATTACCTCAGCGCGAAGAGGCGCGGCGCAACGCGCGAGCAAGGCGAAGTCCTCATCGGCACGATGGTGCGCCTGGCAAGAATCGAACTTGCTGCCTCTTGCTCCGCAGGCAAGCGCTCTATCCGGTGAGCTACAGGCGCAGTGGCGAGGTCGGTCGGTTCAGTTTAGGCGAGGGTCGACGGTGGCCGCCGCGCCGCGGAACGCGTTGAGGTCCAGGTTGCTGGCGACGATCAGGGCCACGTACACGCCGTGGTGCCAGCTCGCCAACCGCACCGAGGGGCGCTCATACGTGAACGAATCGACGCCGAGCCCCGTGCTCGTCCCGACCGTCACACCGGGGGCAAGCTCGCCTGTCGGCGGGGGCACGAAGCCGAATACGCCGGCCTGCCAAGCCACCGACGCCTGCGTCGGGTCGGCGAACCTCGCAACGAAGCTCGTGAGCGCTCGGACGCTCGCCGTGGCGCCCACGTCGGCGGCGCAGGCAGAGGTGTTCGCGGCGTAGACCGCGATCGCGCCTTCTCGCGCGCCCAACGACAGAAGTTGCACCCACTGGTCGTTCGCGCGCGCGCCTACCGTCGCGTCCTCGGTCGCGAGCACAGCCAGGTAGACCTCGATCGGCCCGGACCCCGGACACGCGACGAGGCCCGCCGGAACCTCGCCTGCCTGCAGGATCGCCGAGGTCGCTGGCACGTGCGGCGTCGGGCTCGGTACCGGGCTGAAGGCAGGGTGCGTTTCGTTCTGACACGCGACAAGCGAGAGGCACGCGAGGGCTGCCGCGAGGAACCGGGCCACGGGGGGCGGAGTTTAGACTGGGTTAGACCTCACGCGCCTGTAGCTCACCGGACAGAGCGTTCGGCTCCGGACCGAAAGGCAGCAGGTTCGATTCCTGCCAGGCGCACTTCGTTTCATATGGTTGCCGCATGCAACCCCTTCGCTACTCCATCAACGTCACCCTGGACGGCTGCTGCGACCATCGCGCGATCCACGCGGACGAAGACATACATCGACATGCGGCCGAGAACATCGATCGAGCCGATGCTCAGGAGCTCAAGCGGAAGCCCGGAAGGGGATTGCTGACCGGTGGCCTGAAGCTCCCGATGGCGTTGGCGGAGCTGGGATTGATCGACGAGCACGAGTTCGTGGTCCAGCCCAGCGTCGTCGGTCACGGGCCGACGTTGTTCGCCGGGTTGTCACGGCGCCTGGACTTGACGCTCACGGACCTGGTCGAGTTCGGGTCGGGGGCGGTGGCCATGCGGTATCAGCCGCGAACGTAGCGAGGGGCGCTCTGACGGTGTGCCATCCGCTGTGGGGAGGTGCCCGGGATCGATTTGCCGGGAGGGGTGACCCTCCATTCACGAGTCGACTGAGGTAGGTTGGGCCAGGTGATTCCCACAACGGCGTTCGGGCGCACCGGTCACCGGAGCACGCGCGTCATCTTTGGCGCCGCCGCGCTCGGCGGCGTGACCCAGGACGTTGCGGACCGCACGCTCGCGGTCCTCCTGGAGCCCGGGATCAACCACATCGACAACGCCGCCTCGTACGGCGAGTCC
>CBJLKR010000166.1:0-5544 GCA_966423695.1 uncultured bacterium
GAAGCCCGCGGCCGTCGCGGCGCCGGTGAGAATGGCGAGCTCGGTCGGCAGGCCGAGGAAGAACAGGACCGCCAGGGCGACGAGCCAGTAGCGGGGCGGCGCGCCGCGCAGCCTCCGCATCAGACGCGGCGGACGGCGGCGCGTCCGAAGAGACCGTTGGGCTTGAGGATCAGGGCGGCGATGATGATGCCCAGGCCGATCGCCAGCTGGAGGTCGCCGGCGTCGGGGATGTAGGCGGCGGCCAGGTTCAACGTCACGCCGACCAGCACGCCGCCGACGACCGCGCCGAGGGGGCTCTCGATGCCGCCGAGGACCGCCGCCGCGAACGCGTAGATGATGATCGTCTGCATCATGTTCGGCTCGAGCAGCAGGATCGGGGCGACCATCATGCCGCTGACCGCGCCGACCGCGGACGCCAGGCCCCAGCCGAGGGCCAGCATCCAGCTGACGTGGACGCCGAGCAGCCGGCTCGCCTCCGGGTGGTGCGCGGCCGCGCGCAGCGTCAGCCCGACGGTGGTGTGCTGGAGCAGCAAGTAGACGGCGAGCAGGACGAGGCCGGTGACGGCGATCACGCCCAGGTCGCGGTAGCTGATGAAGACGCCGCCCAGGTCGACGCTCTCGGGCGAGAACGGGCTCGGGAAGCTGCGTGGCACGTAGCCCCAGATGAAGCCCGCGAGTCCGTTGATCAGCGTGGCGAGGCCCAGCGTCACGATCACTAGCGTGAGCACGGGGGCGCGCTCGACGGGCTTGATGACGGCGCGCTGGACCAGGATGCCGGCGCCGAACGCGAGGACGAGCGTGACCGGGAACGCGATCCAGAAGCTCATGCCCCGGCCGACGAGGGCGTAGGCGAGAAACGTCGCGAACATCGCCATCTCGCCCTGGGCGAAGTTCACCAGCCCCATGGCGTTGTAGATCAGGACCAGGGCGAGCGCCAGGCTCGCGAAGATGCCGCCCGTGGCGATGCCGCTGACGACGAGCTGCAGGAACTCTTGCACGGCCGGTCAGTACCCGAGGTACGAGCGGCGCACCGACTCGTTGCCCTGCAGGTCCGCGCTCGGCCCGTGGACCGCGACACGGCCGACCTCGAGCACGTAAGCGGTCGTCGACAGCGACAGCGCGATGCGCGCGTTCTGCTCCACGAGCAGGACGGCGACCTGGCTCGTCTCGTTGATCGTGCGGATGATCTCGAAGATGGAACGGACGATGAGGGGCGCGAGCCCGAGCGAGGGCTCGTCGAGCAGCATCAGCCGGGGGCGCATCAGCAGCGCGCGGGCCAGGGCGAGCATCTGCTGCTCGCCGCCGGACAGCGTGCTGGCGGAAAGCCTCCGGCGCTGCTTGAGCACGGGGAAGTAGTCGAAGACGCGGTCGTAGTCCTTGGCGACCTCTGCCTTGTCGCGCCGGAGGTGCGCGCCGAGCTTCAGGTTCTCGTCGACCGTCAGCTCGGTGCAGATGCCGCGACCTTCGGGCACGTGGGCGACGCCGAGGCGGACGATGTCCTCGGTCGCCATGCGCCGCAGCGAGCGGCCGGCGAAGCGGACATCGCCCGTCCAGCGGACGCCGCCTGTGATGGCGCGCAGCGTGGTCGTCTTGCCGGCGCCGTTGGCGCCGAGGAGGGACACGACGCCGGCCTCGGGCACCGACAGCGAAACCCCGTGCAGGACGGACGTGGGTCCGTAGCCGGCGCGGACCTCTTCGAGCTCGAGGAGCGCTGTCATTCGGCGCCCAGGTAGGCCTCGATGACCGCCGGGTTGCGCTGGACGTCGGCGGGCGCCCCCTCCGCGATCTTCTTGCCGAAGTCGAGGACCACGACGCGGTCGGAGATGCCCATGACGAAGGACATGTGGTGCTCGACCAGCAGCATCGTCACCCCGAGCTCGGTGTGGATGCGGCGCAGCAGCCGCGCCATCGCGTCGACCTCCTCGTGGCTGATGCCGCCCGCGGGCTCGTCGAGCAGCAGCAGTCGCGGACGCGAGACAAGGGCGCGCGCCAGCTCGACGCGCTTCTGCACGCCGAAAGGCAGTATCGCCACCGGTCGCTCCGCCTGCTCGCGCAGGCCGACGAACTCGATCATCTCGAGGGCTCGCCGCCGGGAGGCCGCCTCGGCCTCGACCGCGCCAGGAAGCGGCACCGACGCCTGGAGCCACCCGCTCTTCGTCTGCACGTGGTCGCCGACCAGGACGTTGTCCAGCACCGTCATCGACCGGAAAAGGGCGACGTTCTGGAACGTCCGCGCAAGCCCGTGGCGGATGACCTGGTGCGGGCGAATCGAAGTCACCGGCGTGCCGTCGAGCAGCACCCCGCCGCCGCTCGGCCGGTAGACCCGCGTGACGACGTTGAACAGCGTGGTCTTGCCCGCTCCGTTGGGGCCGATTAGGGCGACCACCTGGCCGGTGTCGACGGTGAAGGACACGTGGTCGAGCGCCACCACGCCGCCAAAGCGGACGGAGAGGTCCTCCACCTCCAGCAGCGCCGCCACGAGCCGAATACTAAATTCGACTCCTGCCGCGGGGGAATTAGTCCCCTGGCTGCGGTACCTCGGGGGAGTCGTCGGGCGGCGGTTCGGGGAAGCCCCAGTCCGACGACCCGGTGCCCCATTCCACCGGCGGGCCCCACTCGACCTCGGGTTGCGGCGGAGGTTGCGGCTCGGGGGTCGCGGCCTGCGGCGCCGGAAATGCCGGCGGCGTTGCGGGCGCGGGCGCAGAGGAAGGCGTCCGCATCGGCTCGTCCCATGCCGAGGGCTGAGAAGCCGGCGCCGGAGACGGCGGAGGCGTGCCGAATCCCGCCGAGTAGTCGGGCCGGGCCGCGCGGTGGACGACGGCGGCCGACGGCAGCAGCCCCGGCCGTCGCGGCCGGCGCATCGCCATCACCGCCCAGTAGGCGAGGGAAAGAAGGACGGCGCCGATCCCGAAGATCGGCAGGAACACGAACGGCGGCCGCGAGATGACGTCGAAGCCGCTGAGCGTCGTCGTGATGCGCGCGGGCGTGGCGGTCGAGCCGGGCGTCTCCCCGGGCGACGCCGACGGCGACGCCTGGTCGCTAGGCGGGGGTGTCGGCGAGGGCGACGTCTGCGGCGCGACGAGGGTGAAGTTGGCGCAGGGATTCGGCTGCACGCTCGCGCACAGGTGGTGCACCCCGGGTGCGTCACTCGCGAACGGCTTGACGCGGGCGTTGAAGCTGCCGTTCGCGTCCGCGGTCGCCGAGCCGGCGACGTGGTCCGTACGGTCCCAGTAGAGCGACATCGGCTCGTTCGGGAGGAACTGGCCGCCGCTGACGTTGATGACCGTGGTCGCGTCGCCCTGGGTGACGTCGAGGGAGAGGAATGCGTTCACCGGCGTCGGGCAGGCCGGCGCGCTCGCGTCGTTTCCGCACTGCGCACGCACGCCCGGAGCCTGGAGGACGAGAAAAGCCGCTGACGCGGCGGCGGCGGCGACGACGGCGAGAGGCGCGGCGCGATGGGACCCCGGGAAACGCATGAAGCGCCGGAACGATAACAGACTGGGTTTGGTTACACCGGGGGCCAGGGGATGGACCACGCCGAGCTCGGCTCGGGGTAGCGCCACCGCGGGTCGAGCACGCCGCGCAGGCGCCTTCTGAGCACCTCGACCTCCGCCGCCGCAAGCAGGTGCCCGAGCTTGTCTGCAAGGGCGCCATGCTCGAGGTCGAGCAGCGCGCGCTCGACTCCGTCGCACAGGTTCGACGGCAGCGGGCGGCCGGCGAAGTCCCAGATGACCGTGCGCAGCTTGTGGTCGACGTGGAACGTGAGGCCGTGGTCGATGACCCACACGTTGTCCTCGGCATCGAAAAGGCAGTGGCCGGACTTGCGGTCGGCGTTGTTGGTGATCACGTCGAACAGGGCCACCGCCATCCAGGTGTCCGCGCGGCGCCTCGCCTCACCGAGGAAGTGCCGCCCGTCGGCGTCGACGAACAGCTGCACCGCCCCGATTCCGTGGGGCGCCTTGCGGCGCGCGACGGTGGGCGGGATGCGCGGCCAGCCGAGGACCTTGCTCAGCTCATACGCGGCCACCTCGCGCCGGTAGAGCGTCCCCGCCTCGAAGTCCCATAGAGGCGACTCGCCTCGCGCGGGCTTGTAAACGGCGCGAAGGCCGTCGTCGCCGTGCGGCCCCAGGCGGGCGAGAAACGTGTAGTTCGACGCGCCGTGGAGGAGGCCGACGACCTTGAAGTCGGGGAGGTCCCGGAGCTCGCGCTCCATCTGCTCAGAAGATGGGACGGGCACCGTTCATGACCGGGCATGGGTGGCCGGACGGGTCGATGGGCAGGCCACATCGGGGGCACAGCGGACGCCCGGCCGAAAGGACCGACTCGGCCTGCTTCGAGAACGCGACCACCTGGTCGTGGCTCAGCCAGAAGCGCACGCTGGGCGCATCGTCGGTCTCCGGGTCGGCTTGCCGGGGCTGGGCGCCGCCCTCGCCTTCCGCCCCGACCGCGCCCTCGCTGGCGACCAGCACGAACATCCGGCGGGCCTCGTGGTAGCCGAGGCCCATCTCGCCGATCTGCCACTCCGGGTCGCCCGGCACGACGTCGGCTTTCGGCGCGGGCGCCTCCTCCGGGGCGTCGATCTGCTGCGCCTCGAGCATCTGGTGCAGGCGGACGACGAGGGCCTGCACCTGCGATTTCTCGCAGCCCAGGGTCAGCGTCCGGCCGGAGCCCGACGCCAAGAGGAAGAACTTGCGCTGGCCCGGCTCGCCGACGGCCGCGATCGCGATGCGGTCGACGGGGTCGAGCTCGTATATGGCCATCGGTCTAAGCGTAACGGGGCTTGGTTTTGCCGCCGAACTGGGTGGGAACAAGTCAGAGGTAATGATTTCGAGCCTCAAGTCACCATCCCAGCAGAGGAGCATCTGACACATGCCTAAAACCGTAGGTATCGACCTCGGGACGACCAACTCGGTGATCGCCGTCATGGAAGGCGGCGAGCCCGTCGTCATCCCGAACTCGGAAGGATCCCGGACCACTCCCTCCGTCGTCGCGTTCACCAAGTCCGGCGAGCGCCTCGTCGGCACGCTCGCGCGCCGCCAGGCCGCGGTGAACCCGGAGAACACCGTCTACTCGATCAAGCGCTTCATGGGGCGCAAGTTCGCCGAGGTCGACTCCGAGCGCAAGATCGTGCCCTACCAGGTCAAGCCGGGCAAGGACGACCGCGCGGTCGTGTTCGTGCCCAACGCCAGCAAGGAGTTCACGCCCGAGGAGATCTCGGCGATGATCCTCCAGAAGCTCAAGGCCGACGCCGAGGCCTACCTCGGAGAGAAGGTCACCGACGCGGTCATCACCGTGCCCGCGTACTTCACCGACTCCCAGCGCCAGGCGACCAAGAACGCCGGCCAGATCGCGGGCCTGAACGTGCTCCGCATCATCAACGAGCCCACGGCGACGTCGCTCGCCTACGGCCTCGAGAAGAAGGCCAACGAGACGATCCTCGTCTTCGACCTGGGCGGCGGCACCTTCGACGTGTCCGTCCTCGACGTGGGCGACGGCGTGTTCGAGGTGAAGTCGACGAACGGCGACACCCACCTGGGCGGCGAC
>CBJLKR010000167.1:0-5542 GCA_966423695.1 uncultured bacterium
CGGCGTCGGCCGCGACGACACGCTGTTCGCGATGGTCGGCGGGCACGTGAAGTTCGAGCGTGTCGGCAAGGACCGCCGGCGCGTAGCGATCGAGCAGAATCCCAAGAGCTGACGGCTCCCGTCACTTCGTCGACTCGGCGCGCATCGTCGTGCGCGGCGGTCCCGGCGGCAAGGGCTCGGCTTCGTTTCGACGCGAGCCGTTCGTGCCCCGCGGTGGGCCGGACGGGGGAGATGGCGGCCGCGGCGGCTCGGTAATCCTCGAGGCGTCCAACGACGTCGCCGATCTCTCGCTTTTCAAGCAGCGCAGGCACTGGCACGCCGAGCCCGGAGGCGACGGCGGGGGCGGGCGCAAGACCGGGCGGACGGGGAAGGACGTCACGCTCAAGGTTCCGCCCGGAACCATCGCCCTCGACGCCGAAGGCGCCCTGGTCGCCGACCTCGACCGCCCCGGCGTGAAGCAGGTCGTGGCGGCGGGTGGCGGCGGCGGGCGCGGCAATGTGCACTTCAAGAGCTCGACGCGGCGCGCGCCCGACTTTGCGGAGCAGGGCCGCAAGGGCGAAGAGCGCGAGCTGACCCTCGACCTCAAGCTCATCGCCGACGCCGGCCTCGTGGGCCCCCCGAACGCGGGGAAGTCATCGCTCCTGCGGGCCATGACCGCCGCCCGGCCGAAGGTGGCCGACTACCCTTTCACGACGCTCGACCCCGAGCTCGGCGTGGCGGAGGTCGACGGAGTGCGCATGGTCCTTGCCGATATCCCCGGGCTCATCGAAGGCGCGGCTCGCGGTGCGGGCCTCGGCCAGCGGTTTCTCCGCCACGTCGAGCGCACGAAGGCGCTCGTGTACGTGCTGGACGGCGCCGCCGAGGATCCCTGGAAGACGCTCGAGGTGGTGCGCGGCGAGGTGGCGCAGTTCTCGCCCGACCTGGCCTCGCGTCCACACCTCGTCGCGGTGAACAAGCTCGACCTTGCGCCCGTCCGCCGGCTGCGCGCGCGCACGCGCAGGCGTGGCGTGGTCTTCGCTTCCGCGCTGTCGGGCGAGGGCGTGCCCGAGCTCCTCAGCGCGATCGCCAAGCTCGTCGCTTCGGCCCCCGAGCCACCCACGCCGGCGGTGGCGAAGGTCACGAAGCTGCCGGTGCGCCGCGCCGACGAGCTCGTGGTCGAGCGTTTGGCCGCCGGCTTCGTGGTCCGTGGCGAACGCCTGCTGCGACTGATGGAGCGCACAAACCTCGACACGGAGGGCGGGCTCGCGCGCTTCCAGACCGAGCTCGACCGCCTCGGGGTCAACGCCGCGCTCGAGGCCGCGGGCGTGAAGCCGGGCGATACCGTGCGCATCGCCGGCGTCGAGTTCGAGTATCAGCCTTGAAGACGGGAATTCTCGGCGGGACTTTCGATCCCGTTCACCTCGGTCACATCGCCGCCGCGCGGGCGGCCGCGGAGTGCGCGGACCTCGACCGCGTCCTCTTCATCCCGACGGGGATTCCGCCACATCGCCGTGGCACGGTGGCGACGCCGGCCGAGCGGCTGGCCATGACGCGGCTCGCCGTCCGTGACGAGCGGCTCTTCGAGGTCTCGGACGTCGAGGTCCGCCGCGGCGGCGCGTCTTACACGTCCGACACGCTCGAGCAACTGCGGCGGCTCTACCCGGACGACGAGCTGTTTCTGATCCTGGGCTGGGACGCCGCGCGGCTGTTCCGCACGTGGCACATGCCGGAAGAGGTGCGCAGGCTCGCGACGGTCGTGATCGTCAGCCGGCCGGGCAGCGGCCTGCTCGACCGCGCCGCCATCGAAGCGGCAGGTCTCGACCCCGAGCGGACGATCGTGTGCGTCCGCAGGACGCCCGACGTCTCGGCCAGCTCTTTGCGGCGCGCACTCGGCCGGGGACAGCGCGTCACCGACCGTGTGCCGGACGCGGTCGCGCGGTACATCGACGAGCACCATCTTTATGCGCATAATCGAAGCGTTGGCTGAACGACAGAAGAGGCTCACGCCGCTACAGCTCGCGCGGCTGCTGAGGAAGGCCGCGGCGGAGAAGAAGGCGTGGGATCCGGTCGTCCTCGACGTCCGCGACCAGACGTCGGTGGCCGATTACTTCGTGATCTGCGAGGGAGAGACCGACCGCCAGGTGCGCGCGATCGCGGACGCGATGGTCGAGGAGGCGAAAAAGCTCGACCGCAGGCCGCTCGCCGTGGACGGCTACGACGACGCGGGGTGGGTGCTGCTCGACTTCGACGCGGTGCTCGCGCACGTCTTCCTGCCGGGCGAGCGGTCGTACTACGACCTCGAAAGCCTGTGGGCGCCGGCCGCGAAACGGCGCAAGAGGGCGGCCTCGGCCTAGCCGGCGTCGCCTTGGCGGCCGGGTTTGCCCTCAGATCAGCGCTGCGTACCGATCGAAGATTTCCCGGAGCTCGCCCGGCGGTTCGACGCGGTGTTTCTTCATCACCTCGAAGAGGCTCAGGATGTGCCGCACGCCGGCCAGCGTCACTCCCTTCTCGCGGGTCAGGTTCTGGATGACCTGCACCTTGCTGATGTCGCGCTGCGAGTAGCGGCGACGGTTGGTGGAGGTGCGGTGCGGCTCGATCAGATGCGCGTCCTCGTAGAGCATCAGCGTGCGCGGGTGGGTCTCGAGGATCTCGGCGGCGACGCTGATCGTGTACAGCGGCTTGTCGATGTCGCTGAACGACTGATGCTGCGCCCGCGAACCGTGGTTGCTGCTCATGACCTTCATCGGAATGACTTCAAAACCTGGAGGATGGCGGGTCCGAGGAGGACGACCCACAGGACGGGAAAGATGCAGCCGACCATCGGAAACACCATTCGCGAGGAGGCCTGCGCCGCGCGCTCCTGCGCGCCCTGCCGCTGACGCCTGCGCATCTCTGTCGCCTGCACACGCAGGAGCCGGGCGATCGGCACGCCCATCTGGTCCGACTGCACGATCGACTCTACGAGGTGATGGAGGTCGGGCACACCGACCGTATCGGCCATGTGCTCGAGCGCGGCCATCCGCGGCCGGCCGAGGCGGATCTCGCGCAGCACCTTGCCGATCTCGTCGCCGAGCGCGTTGTGGAACCGCTCGGTGATGCTCAGCAGGCCCTCGTCGAGGCTCATGCCCGACTCGACCACGAGCGTCAGGAGGTCGGTGGCCTCGGCGAGCGAGCGCTGGATCTGGCGCCGGCGCAGGGCGATCCGCTGCTCGATCCACAGCGACGGCGCCATGAACCCGCCGGCCGCGAGCACGGCGCCGAAGAGCGGCGCGGCGACCAGCACCGGCAAGCCCAGCGGCATGATCACGCCGAGCCCCAGCCCGGCCATCGCCATGAGGGCGGCCGTGCTGTAGCGCACCGCCTGGAAGCCCGCGGGCGTCAGGTTGCCGGGGTTGCCCGCCTGGCTGAGCTTCTGGCGGATCTGGCCCGCCGTGCGGGCGGGCATTCGCGACACGGGTCGCAGCGCCAGCTCGAGCTGCTTCACAAACGGACGCGACGGCGCCGCGACATGACCGCCGTTGGCGGCGGCGGCGCGGAACTGGTCGAGGGCGATGAAGTACCCGCCGACGATGACGCCGCAGATGACTCCGGCCGCGAGCGCTATCGAGAAGGTCATGCGCTCACGACTCGAGCGCCGTCATGCGCTGGATGATCAGGTTGCCGACCAGGACCATCAAGCCCGCGAACGCGAGCATCGCGTAACCGATCCATGAGGTCGTCATCGGCGCGTAATAACCGGGGACGAACACGTAGAGCCCGAGCGCGAGCAGGATCGGAAGGCCGGTGATGATCGACGCCGACGCGCGCGATTGGGCCGTCAGCACGCTCATGTCGCGTTTGGTCTGGAGGCGATCGCGCAGCGTGTCCGAGATGTTGTCGAGCACCTCGGCGAGGTTGCCGCCGACCCTGACGTGCAGAAGGATCGCGGTGACGATGAACTCGAGGTCGGGGCTGCTGATGCGCAGGAGCAGCGCGCTCAGCGCGTCCTCCACCGACGTGCCGAGCGTGATCTCGGCGGTCACGCGCTCGAACTCGGTCGACACGGGCCGCTGCGACTTCGCGGCCACCGTTTCGAGCGCGCGGTCGATCGCGTACCCGGTCTTCAGCGAGTTGGACAGCAGCTGCAGCATGCTCGCGAGCTGGTCGTTGAACTGCTGCGTGCGCCTGCGCTGAAGGTAGGCGACGACGAGCGGCGGGACGAAGAATCCGACCGCGGCGAGGATGAGCGGGCCGAGCGTGAAGCCGAAGCGGAAGAGCCCGATCAGCGCGCCCAGCGAGACCGCGCCGATGCGGATGAGCAGGTACTCGGGCGCGGTGATGTTCAGGCCCGCCCGGGCGAGGTCTTCGGTGAGGGTCGGCTTGCCTTCGGCCCTCCGTCGCAGGCTCAGGTTGTCGGCGGCGCCTCGGAGCAGGCGGTCGACGAGCTCGCGGGGCGTCGCGCGCGGCCCCATCCGCTCCGTCGGTTCCGGTACCCGCTCCCTGCGGATCTTGTCCATGGACCAAAAGAAGACGAAGATGGCGGCCGCCATCGGCACCGCGACGAGGGTCGGGGGCGGGAGGTTCATGCCGGTCTAGAAGAGGCCGGGGAAGGCGGCCTTCACGACCGCGAGCGAGACGCCGTTGGTGTTCGCCACCGGACACGTCGGATTGGGCGGCTGGTCGCCGGGCGAATAGTCGTGGTAGGACTCGAGGGTGTACTTGAGCGACGCGTAGGTGAGGAACCACGTGATGAGTTCGGCCTGGCATTGAGTGACCACGACGGTCAGGCTCGTCGCGGTGCCGCCGCCGGCCGCGGTCTGTGCGCCGACCTTGATCACGTGCACCTGCTTGAAGATCGTCATCGTCGCGACCTTGCCTGACGTCGACACGGTCGCGATCAGCTGGATGTAGTCGCCGGGCTGGATGTAGTCGGCGACGCCCACCTGCTCGCTCGTCGGGATCGTCATGGCGACGTAGCCCTCAGGGATGGGCAGGTACTCGGACTGCTGGCCCAGCGCCTGGCTCGGTCTGGCGACTTCGTTGGCGGTGATCGCCTGGTTGGCGGCGATGGCGACGAGCGGCACCATTCCGACCACGTCGCTGCCTTTCGAGAAGTACACCTTGGGATAGGTCGCGGGGACGGCGATGGGCAGCGTCGTCAGGTCGCCGGCGCTGATGGGGACGCGTGGCTGCAGGTCCTTGGACGCGACGACCACCGTCTGCAGGGGGCTGCTGTTGGCGGCGCTCGCGTTGAGGGCCACGAGCACGAACGCGACGATCACGAGGAGGGCCAGAACGATGCCGAGAAGCGTGAATGGCCGGCGCGAAGTAATTGCGCTAAACGTCCGCAAGGCCGACCAATCATAGGCAAGATATGCGGTTGCCGAGCCCCCCTTACATGACACCGAAAACACCGTTTTTGAGCCAGCGCGGACAGTCGCTAGTCGAGTTCGCGGTGTCGTCCGTCGTGCTGCTTCTGCTGGTCGGCGGCCTGGTCGACATCGGCCGCTCGATCTTCGTGTCCGAGGCCCTTTCGAACGCCGCCCGCGAGGGCGCGCGGCACGGTGCGTGGTTCGAGGCCGGC
>CBJLKR010000168.1:0-5530 GCA_966423695.1 uncultured bacterium
CTGCCAACAACCGCGGAGTCGCCTAGCTCGGGCGGCCCGCGCGTCTCCGGTCATACCTGTTGTCGAGCGCGGGGTCGACCGTGCGACCCGTCCTGCATGGAATTCTGCCAACAACCGCGGAGTCGCCTAGCTCGGGCGGCCCGCGCGTCTCCGGTCATATCTGTTGTCGAGCGCGGGGTCGACCGTGCGACCCGTCCTGGATGGAATTCTGCCAACAACCGCGGAGTCGCCTAGCTCGGGCGGCCCGGGATAGGTGCGTTTGGATCCAAAGGGCCCGAATTAGCGGCGCCGGACAGAGCGTTTGGATCCAAAGGGCCCGACTTGGTGGCTCCGGATGAGGCGTTTGGATACAAAAGGCCCGAATTGGTGGCCCCCGACGGGGCGCGTTTGGATACAAAGGGCCCCGCGCGCCGCTGCCTCAGTGGCGGCCGATCGCCTTCGGTCCCTCCGGCCCGGCGACGATCACCGTGTCGGTGACGCCGATGAACAACCCGTGCTCGACCACGCCGGTCACCCTCTTGATCTCCTCGCCCAGCCGCCTCGCGTCCTTGATGCCGTCCGCGACCGTGACGTCGAGGATGATGTTGCCGTTGTCGGTGACGTAGGGCGTTTCCTCCCCACCCCGCACGACGAGCGAAAACCCGAGCGAAGTAAGCCGCTCCGCGGTGGAGCGCCACAGGAAGGGCAGGACCTCGACGGGCAGCACCCCGACGCCCAGCTGCTTGACCATCTTCGACTCGTCGACCACCACCACGAACCGTTTCGCGGCGGTCGCCACGAGCTTCTCGCGAAACAAAGCCCCTCCCCGGCCCTTGATCAGGTCGAGCGCGGGATCGACCTCGTCCGCGCCGTCGACCGCCAGGTCGACCGGCCCGATGAGCTCCGTCACGATCGGGACGCCCAGCGAAGCGGCGAGCTCCGCCGTCGCGCGCGAGGTCGGCACCGCGCGCAGCTTCATGCCCTGGGCAACCAGCGCTCCGACCCCTTCCGTGAAGAACCGCGCCGTCGAGCCCGTGCCGAGCCCCAGCAGCATCCCGTCCTGCACGAGATCCAGCGCCTTGCCGGCGGCGGCGCGCTTGAGGTCGTCAGACGACTGCGTCACGGATCGCTTTGATCCCGGCGGCGACGCCGGCCTCGTTGCCGTAAACAGAACTCCCGGCGACAAGCACGGTCGCACCCGCCGCGACGACGAGTGGCGCGGTGCGCGCGTCGATCCCGCCGTCCACCTCGATCTCGAAAGCCTGCCCCAGGGCGCGCACGCGCCGCACCTTCTCAGGGCTGCCGGCAATGAACTTCTGGCCGCCGAACCCAGGCTCGACGGTCATCACGTTCACGAGATCGATGTAAGGGAGTATCTCGCGCAGGGCATCGACCGGCGTGGCGGGGTTGATGGCGACCCCAGCCTTGGCGCCGAGCTCCTTGATCTTCTGGACGGTGCGGTAGAGCGACGTCGTCGCCTCGACCTGGACCTCGACCAGGGTCGCGCCCGACTTGACGAAAGCCTCGAGGAACAGGTCAGGTCGCTCGACCATGAGATGCGCCTCGACCGGCAGCGAGGTGGCGCGCCGCACCGCCTCGACCACGCCTGGGCCGAACGTGAGGTTCGGAACGAAGTGACCGTCCATGACGTCGACCTGGATACGATCCGCCCCCGCGCCCTCCGCCTCCTGCACCTGCTCGGCAAGCCGGCCGGCGTCTGCGGACAGGATCGACGGGACGACCTCGATCCTCACTTCCCGGCGGCGGCGCGGTCGATCAGCCATCTCGCGCTGGCAATCATCCCGGATGGCGATTCGCCGCGCCTGGCCATCGCCACCGCGTCCGCCTTGCCGGCCCCGGTGGCGATGACGAGGGTCTTCTTCGCGTCCCGGATCGCTTCGAACGTCATCGTCACGCGTCGCGGGGGCGGCTTCGGCGAGTCGTGGATGCCGGCCGTCAGGCCCGTCGCCTTAAGCGCTTTGTGACCCGGGAACAGCGAGTTGACGTGGCCGTCCTCGCCGACACCGAGCAGCACCACGTCGAACGGCGCCGTGCTCGCGACGACTTCGGCGTACGTATCCGCGCCCTCGTCCGGACCCAGCTCGGCGGGGATGCGGTAAACGGTGGCCGGGTGAACCCGGTCGAGCAAGCTTTCCTTCGCCATCCGGTAGTTGCTCTCGGGATCCAGCGGCGGCACGCAGCGTTCGTCGCCGAACAGCACCGCCACTCGCCCCCAGGGCGCGTCGAGCTCGGAGAGCAGCTCGTAGCAGCGCTTCGGCGATGTGCCGCCGGTGAGCACCAGGGTGCGGGCGCCGCCTCGGAGCTCCTCCGCGATCTCGGCCGCCGCCGCTTCGGCGACCTCTTCGGCTGTCGCGAGGACGATGAACTCGGCCAACCGCTCAGACCTTCGACATGAGCTCGGAGGCCGCGACGAGCGATCGGTTGTAGACGTCGTCGTGAGTGCCGGTCGACAGCACGTCGAGCAGAAGCGCCGCGACGTCTTCCGGCTCGAGCTGCTGCACGTGCCGCAGCGGCTCGCCGTCGCCGATCTCGATCACGGTCAGCAACACGCCGTTCGTGTCCCCTCGACGGCGGTCCATATCGGGCACGGCGCCACCGCGCCGGCGCGGCGGGTCGTGCATGACCGACAGCCGGAACGACCTCCCGTGAGCCGCTCCGCCCACACGGACCGCGCAAACCTCACCGCTCACGCGATCCGCTTTCGGCAGCGACCTGAACTGGACGTCGATCGACCGGCCGCCGGCCTCGTACACCGCGGCCACCACTCCGCCGGTGCCCGCGGTCGCGCGCCGCAGCTTCCAGCCGAGGCCTGAGGCCATCCACCCGGCGACGAGCGCGGCCGCGATCCTGTTGCCTCTCCCCTCTCCGGCGTAATCGATGCCCACCTCGGAGATGCCGGCCAGGAACGGCCTGCGGTCCGCCGGCGTGAAGAACTGCGCCACGCTCTCGCGCCACGGCCGGAGGCGGGCCCACTGTAAGTCGGCCAGCCCAAGCCTGTGGTGGGCGACGCGCAACAAACGCGACATGCCGTTGAACGCGTGATACGGCTCTTCGAAGTGTGACGAGTCGACGACGAGCCCGTCGCAGACTCCCAGCGCATCGAACATCTCGCGCTTGCCGAACGGCGACGTGCCCAGCCACCAAAGGTATGTCGGCACGCCGCCGACGAGCAGCGGGTCGAGCAGCCCGCCGAGATGATCGGCGGCGCGGCCGCGGACGTGCAGGGTGATCAGCTCGCACTCGACGGCGCAGAGGGTCTCGGGGCGGTGGACGTCGGTGGAGATCCACGCGTCGAGGTGCCGGCCGCGGACGGCCGCCTCTTCGCGGATCACGATCGCCTGCGCGGGATGCTGCATGCCGATCGCTTTCGTCGTCCGCTTGGCGATCGTTTCGTGAGCATCCGTCGGGGCCACACCGACCAGCGTCATGACGCAGTTTCGGGGGTGCAGCAGCTCGCTGTCCCCCGCCTCTGCGCGCGCGAACTTGTAGCGGATCTCGTTGAGCGCGGCGAGGACCTCGGCGACGGTTACGCCCTCGCCCTGCCAGACGGGCTTGGGCTCATCCTCGACGGCGCTCACGGTCGGTGCCATTCCCTGCCGTCGGCGCGGAGCAGCTGCGCGGCCTCGTCCGGACCCCAGGTCCAGGACGCCTAGAGGACGAGCGGCGGCCGGCCCGACCGCCACGCCGCTTCGATGGGGTCGATCAGCTTCCACGCCGCCTCGACCTCGTCGGCGCGGGTGAACAGCGTGGGGTCGCCGATCATGCAGTCGAGCAGCAGGCGCTCGTAGGCCTCCGGTGCCTCGACGAGGAACGACGTCACGTACTGGAAGTCCATCGTCACGCTGCGGATGCGCAGACCGGCGCTCGGCACCTTGGCGCCGAACTTCAGCGAGATGCCCTCTTCGGGCTGGATGCGCAGGGTGATCGCATTCGGGTCGACCTCTTTCATCGCGTCGCGGCCGAACATCAGGTGTGGCGGGCGCTTGAATTGGACGCGGATCTCGGTCACGCGCTTGGGCAGCCGCTTGCCCGCGCGGATGTAGAAGGGAATCCCGGCCCAGCGCCAGTTGTCGACGTAGAGGCGCAGCGCCGCAAATGTCTCGGTCTGCGAATCGGTCGCGACGTTCTTCTCGTCCCGATATCCCTGTACCTGCTCGCCGAGCACCCAGCCGCTCGTGTACTGACCGCGCACAGTCGACTGCTCGATGTCCTCGCCGATCAGCGGACGGATCGCGCGCAGAACCTTCACCTTCTCGTCGCGGACGGCGGTGGCCTCGAACGCGAGCGGCGGTTCCATCGCCGTGAGGGTGAGCAATTGAAGGCCGTGGTTCTGGACGATGTCGCGCAGGGCACCGGCCTTGTCGTAGTAGGCGCCACGGTTCTCGATCCCGATCTCCTCCGCCACGGTTATCTGGACGTGGTCGATGAGGTTCGTGTTCCAGACCGGCTCGAAGATGGAGTTGGCGAAGCGGAACGCGAGGATGTTCTGGACCGTCTCCTTGCCGAGGTAGTGGTCGATGCGGTAGACCGAGTCCTCGGGAAAGACCTTCTGCAGCGTCGCCGTGAGCTCGCGCGCCGACTGCAGGTCGTTGCCGAAAGGCTTCTCGACGACGATGCGGTGGAAGCCGTCGCCTTTGTTGAGAGCCGAAGCCTGGAGCTGGAGCGCGATCGTCTGGTACGTGGGGGGCGGGGTCGCGCAGTAGAAGATGCGGTTGCCCGGGACGTGGTTCGAGGCGTCGAGCTCCTGCAGCTTGCTGCCGAGCGCCTTGAAGTCGTCGAGTTTGGAGAAGTCGACCTTGACGTACGCCAGCGACGACAGGAACGACGTGAGCACGCGGTCGTCGATGGGCTGGGTGCGCGAGAACTCGTGGATCTTGCCGGCGGCGTGCTTGCGGAACGCAATGTCGTCGAGGTCGTCGATCGCCGCGCCGACGACGGCGAAGCCGGCCGGCAGCGAGCGCTGCTTGGCCAGGTTGTAGAGCGCCGGCAGAAGCTTGCGGCCGCTGAGGTCGCCCGTCGCACCGAAGATGACCATGATCGCCGGGTCCGCGACCCGGTAATCGTGCAGCCCCTCAGCCAGCGGGTTCGGGGCTTCCTCGACCTTCACTTCTGCTCTGAGGCCGCGTCCTTGACTACCGCATGGCCGCCGAACTGGTTGCGCATCATGGCGAGCATGCGGTCGCCGAAGGTGTTCTCCATGCGGCTGCGGAAGCGCGCGAACAGCGACTCGGCGATCACCGGCGTGGGCACCGACTCGTCGATCGCGACCTCGACCGTCCAGCGGCCTTCGCCGGTGTCCTCGACCCAGCCCTTGATGCCGCTGAGCTCCGGGTCCTCGGCGAGCCCGCGGGCGATCAGGTCGAGCAGCCACGAGCGCACGACGCTGCCCTCGCGCCACGCCTCGGCGATCGCGCGCATGTCCATGCCGGGGAAGGACTTCGACATCTTCATGACCTGGAAGCCCTCGGCGTAAGCCTGCATGAGGCCGTACTCGACGCCGTTGTGAACCATCTTCACGAAGTGTCCTGAG
>CBJLKR010000169.1:0-5518 GCA_966423695.1 uncultured bacterium
CGCCTCGCTGAGGAGGAGGAACTGCGGGCACGTCTCCACGCTCAGGTCGGTCCCGGCCCGCATCGCGTCCTCTGCCGCCTGGAGGCCCAGCGCGCTGGACAGGTGCGCGACGTGCAGGTGCGCGCCGGCGTCCCGCGCGACCGCCGCCGCCGCCGAGATCGCCACCGCCTCGGCCTCGTGCGGCCGGGAGTCGAGCAGGTCGCGGTAGGACTGCAGCGGGCGGCGGAAGGCGGCCAGCACGGTGGGGTCCTCCGCGTGGATTGCTAGCGGGAGGCCGAGCCTGGCCACCTCGGGCGCGAGTCGCGCCAGGGTGCCGTAGTCGGCCGGCGGCTCGAGGTCGGGGTCGTCCACGCCGGGCGAGTAGAGAACCTGCTTGCGGCTGAGGCTGAAGCTGTAGGCAAGGTAGGCCTTGAAGCCGACCGCACCCGCCGCCGCCATGCCTTCGAGCTGGTCGGGCGTGGTGGTGGAGCGCACCAGGCCCCACAGGCCGAAGTCCACCCGGGCGCGGCTGTGCGCGAGCGCGGCCTTGGCCTCGAGCACCCCCGCGCTGTCGACAGCCGGAACAGTGTTCGGCATATCGAGCACGACGGTGATCCCGCCCGCCGCCGCGGCCTCGGTAAGAGTGCCGAAGTCCTCCTTCTCGGGAAAGCCCGGATCGCGGCTGTGGACGTGGACGTCGATGCCGCCCGGCAGCACGTAGAGTCCCCTCGCGTCGACGACACGGGCGCCCTCTGCGTGAAGCCCGGCCGCAACCTGCGTGATGACGCCGTCGCTGACCTGGACGTCGACGTTGCGCGCGCCGTCGGGCGTGTACACCGTGCCGCCGGTGACGAGCAGCTCAGTCAAGCTCGAGGTCGGTGATGCGGAAGAGGGGTGAGTAGGGAATGCCCGCTCCGCGGATGTTCTCCTCGCCGCCCTCGCCACGGTCGAGGACGACGACGAGGTGGATGACCTCGAGACCGGCGTCGCGCAGCACCGCGATCGAGCGCAGCGAATCGCCGCCGGTGGTGACGACGTCCTCGATGACCGTCACGCGCTCACCGCGATCGAAGCGACCTTCGAGCTGCTTGGCCGTGCCGTATCCCTTCGGCTCTTTGCGCACGAGAACCAGGGGCAGGCCGGTCTCCATCGACACGGCGCCGCCGAGCAGCACGGCGCCGAGCTCAGGTGCAGCCAGCCGCTGGGTCTCGCGAGGGACGAGCGCCGCCAGGCTTGCGCCGATGCGCTTCAGCAGCGACGGGTCGGTCTCGAAGAGGAACTTGTCGAAGTAGCGGTTGGAGCGCTTGCCGGAGCGAAGGACGAAGTCGCCTTTCAGGTACGACGCGGCGACGAGCTCGCGCGCCAGAGCCTCCCGCTCCCCCACCGCCACGACCTCAATCTAATGGATAGAAGCACGCCGCCCTGTGGTCGCTGCCGAACGACTCCAGCGGCGGAACCTCCTCGGCGCAGTGCTCCTTCGCGCGCGGGCAGCGCGTGCGGAAGCGACATCCGGAAGGCGGGTTCACCGGCGAGGCGACGTCGCCCTGGATGATCGTGCGCTCGCGCTTGAGCTCGATCTTCGGGTCCGGGATCGGGATCGCGGACAGGAGCGAGCCCGTGTACGGATGGCGCGGCCGGCGGTAGAGCTCCTGGCCCGGCGCCATCTCCATGATCTTGCCCAGGTACATGACCGCGATCCGGTTCGAGATGTGCTTCACGACGGAGAGGTCGTGCGCGATGAAGAGATAGGTGAGCTTGAACTTGGACTGCAGGTTCTCGAGCAGGTTGATGATCTGCGCCTGGATCGACACGTCGAGCGCGGAGATCGGCTCGTCGCACACGATGAAGGTCGGTTCGACCGCCAGCGCGCGCGCGATGCCGATGCGCTGGCGCTGTCCGCCCGAGAACTCGTGTGGGTAGCGGTCGGCGAAGCGCGGGTTCATGCCCACGACGCGGAGCAGCTCCTGGATCCGGTCCTGCCGCTGGCGGCCCTTGGCGAGGCCGTGGATGTCCATCGGCTCACCGACGATGTCGCCGACCGTCTGCCGCGGGTCGAGAGACGCGTACGGGTCCTGGAAGATCATCGCCATATCCCGGCGCAGCGCGCGCAGCTTCTCGCCGCGCCAGTGCGTGATGTCCTCGCCCTTGAAGGTGATCGTGCCGGCGGTGGGCTCGATGAGCCGGATGACCGTGCGGCCCAGCGTCGACTTGCCGCAGCCCGACTCGCCCACGAGTCCGACGGTCTCCCCCGGCTTGATCTCGAGGTCCACGCCGTCGACGGCATGGACGTGGCCGGTCGTGCGCTGCATCAGCCCCGAGGCGACCGGGAACCACACCTTCAGGTCGCTCACCGTGACCAGCGGATCGTTCGCCGTCCATGCGCGGCTCAGGTGTTTGGCCGTCGTCGTTTCAGGCACCCTTGAGCTCCGTTCCCGCCTGGGTCACCCAGCACGCGGCGCGCTGCGTCTCCCCCACCGGCGCCAGCGCAGGGGTATCCCGGGAGCAGCGCTCCACGCGGAACACGCAGCGGGGGTGGAACGAGCAGCCGGTGGGCAGGTCGACGAGGCTCGGTGGCAGGCCCTCGATCGCCTTGAGCGCCTCATGACGCTCGGCGTCGAGGCGCGGGATGGACCGCAAGAGCGACCACGTGTACGGATGCTTCGGGTTCGCGAAGACATCCACGGTGGGGCCGGCTTCGACGATCTTGCCGGCGTACATGACGATGAGTCGCTGGCACATGCCCGCCACCACGCCGAGGTTGTGGGTGATCAGGATCGTCGCCGTGCCGAACTCGCGATTGACGTCGCGGAGGAGGTCGAGGATCTGGGCCTGGATGGTCACGTCGAGCGCGGTCGTCGGCTCGTCGGCGATGAGGACCTGCGGGGTCGTGGTCAGGCCCATCGCGATCATCACGCGCTGACGCATGCCGCCCGAGAACTGGTGCGGGTAATCGCGCTGCCGCGCCCCCGGCGAGGGGATGCCGACGCGGCCGAGCATGTTGACCGCAGCGCCGAGCGCCTTTTTCGGGTCCCAGCCGTTGTGCAGGCGGTTGGGTTCCGCCACCTGCCATCCCACCCGGTACACCGGGTTGAGGGAGGTCATAGGGTCCTGGAAGATCATGGCGATCTCCTTGCCCCGGATCTCGCGCATCTCGTAGTCGCTGATGCGTGTCAGGTCCTGCCCTTTGAACATCACCTTCCCGCCGACGATGCGGCCGGGCCGCTGCAGGCGCATGATGCTGAGCGCGGTCACCGATTTGCCGCAGCCGGATTCGCCGACGATCCCCAGCGTCTCCCCGGCGTTCAGCTCGAACGAGACGCCGTCGACCGCCTTGACCATCCCCTCCTTCGTCGAGAAGACGGTGTGAAGGTCCTGGACCTCGAGGAGGGGTTGAGTCACGCCGTCAGTGCGTCTTCAGTCGAGGGTCGAAGGCGTCGCGGATCGCGTTGCCGAAGACGTTCGAGGCGAGCACGGTCAGGAAGATCGTGATCCCGGGCAGCGCGACCAACCATCCCGAACGGAAGAAGTAGCTCTGCGCGTTCGTCAGCATGTTGCCCCAGCTCGGAGTCGGCGGCTGGATGCCGAGGCCCAGGAAGTCGAGCGCGGCTTCGACCAGGATGATCTGCCCCACGCCAAGGCTGGCGGCGACGATCAGCACGGGCAGGACGTTGGGCAGGAGGTGCCTGATCATCAGGCGCGTGTCCTTGGCCCCGATCGAGCGCGTTGCGAGGATGAAGTCGCGCTCTTTGACCGACAGGACCTCGCCGCGCACCAGGCGCGCGACGCTGCCCCAGCCGACCGACGCGACGATCGCGGCCAGCGTGATCGGGTTCGGCCGGAAGAGCATCGACATCAGGATGAAAAGGAAGATCGCGGGGATCGCCAGCACCATGTCGACGAAGCGCATGAGCACATCGTCGATCCAGCCGCCGTAGAAGCCGGCGATCATGCCCACCGCGGTGCCGACCGTCAGCGACATGGCGACGGTCAGGAACGCGACGCCGAGCGAGACGCGCGCGCCCCAGATGAGCCGCGTGAGGGTGTCGCGAACCAGCTCGTCGCTGCCGAGGAGGTGCGTCGAGCCGGGTTTCATGAAGGTGGTGCTCAGGTCGATCGTCTGCGGCTGGTAGTGGGTGAGGAACGCCGAGAAAAGCGGGGCCATGACGGCGATCAACGCGAACAGGACGATCAACCCCCCCGCGGCGATGCCGATCCGGTTGTCGCGCAGCCTCTCCCACGACTCGTTCCAGTAGCTCTGGGCAGGACGTCCGGCGGCGGTGTCGACGCCGGCAGGGGTGAGCTCGAGCTCCTCGATCCGGCTTGGGCCGATCACAGCTTGGCTTTCATCCGTAGCGAATCCTCGGGTCGAGCACGCCGTACAGCAGGTCGGCGAGCAGGTTGCCGGCCACGACCAGGAGAGTGGCGAAGAACGTCACGCCCATGACGGTGGTGTAGTCGTACTGGAGCGCGCGCTCGAACGCGAGCTTGCCGATGCCCGGCCAGCCGAACACGACCTCGACGACCAGCCCACCGCTGACGAGGCCGGGCAGCTCGAGGCCGATCAGCGTGACGAGGGGGACGAGGGCGTTGCGCAACCCGTGGAGGTACACCACGCGACGCTCGCTCATGCCCTTGGCGCGAGCGGTGCGTATGTAGTCCTGCGACAGCACCTCGAGCATGCTCGAGCGGATGAAGCGCGACCAGGTCGAGATGTAGAAGAAGGAGAGCACCGTGGCCGGAAGGATGAGATGAAGGATCCGGTCGAGGATATCGCCGCCGTTGTACGCGCTGAACGCGCCGCTGGACGGCAGCCACGGCAGCCCGTGCTGCTCGAGGGTCACCGAGAAGACGAGGATGAGCATGAGTCCCATCCAGAACTGCGGCACCGCGAAGCCGGCGACTGAGACCACGGTCAGCGAGTGGTCGGTCTTGCTGCCGCGGCGCAACGCGCCGATGACGCCGACGGGGATCGCGAGCAGGACGCCGACGACGATAGCCGTGGAGGTCAGCTCGATCGTGTTCGGCAGCCGGTCGAGAATGTGGCTGGCGACCGTGCTGCCGTCGATCATCGAGCGGCCGAAGTCGCCGTGGAGCACGCCCCACATCCAGGTCAGGTACCACATGTAGAAAGGCCGGTCGAGACCGAGGTCGGCGCGCAGCCGCGCGATGTCTTCGGGGCGAAGGCTGGGGTTGAGATCGATGCCCGGCACGTAAGTGCCGCGAGTGCGGTCCATGAGCAGGAGCGTGATCAGGGTCACGCCCAGGACGACGATCACCGAGGCGAAGAACCGCCGGGCTACGTACTTGGCCAGCATCTGGTGACCCTACGTATTAATCCCGGCGGTTCTCGAACTACCCTCCAAAATCGACCTGCTACTTGCCGTCCGTGACCCACACGCCGTGGTTCCACGGCCGGTTGCCGAACTGGTTGTACGAGCCGAAGTTCGTCCCCTGGACGCGCTTGTTGACGCCGTAGATGCCGGTGTTGAAGACCAGGATCGGGGCCGGCACCTCCTCGGCCATGATGTCCTGGAACTGC
>CBJLKR010000170.1:0-5516 GCA_966423695.1 uncultured bacterium
GGCGCCACCTCCCCATAAATGGGGAGGAGTTGCCGCGGCCACCTCCCCTCAGCCCCTCCCTCCGCGGCCACCTCCCCGTGAATGGGGAGGAGTTGACTGCTCCTTAGACGACTTTTGAGATCTCCAGGTGTTCGTCGATTTCTTCGCTCAGCCGGGCTGCGCCGTATTCGTGCCCCACGTGGTGGTGGTACGGCACGCCGGTGAAAAGGTGGTGCGAGCGTGTCGGGATATCGGCCCCGTCCGCCCACTCCTTGCGCTGGAGCGCCATGTAGCCCTCTTCCTTCTTCTCCTTGAGGTCGCGGAGCAGCGTCGACATCCCGTAGCCGGCGGCGTGCTGCAGCGCCAGGGTGATGAAGATGAACCCGACTCCGAGCAGTGCGAGCTCGTCCCAGGTGATCGGGTTCTTCTCGTTGAACCACTTGAAGGACGACGAGTAGTTGAAGGCGAACCGCGCCTTGGGGAAGCGCTTGCGGATCTCGGCGCAGAAAGTCTCCGTCGTGGTCCGGTCGGCCGTGGGGAACTCGCACCACAGGAGGTCGGGCACGCCGCTGTCGAGGTAGCGCAGGCCGCGGTCGATCGCCAGCTCGAGTCCTCGCTTGGATTCCGGGGCCTCGCTGGCCGACACCCCGTCGGTGCGGGCGATGATCACGAAGTCCTCGTGACCCAGGTCGTCTGCGGCCGCGCGCATCATCTTGAGCTTGCCGACGAACTCATCGGCGCTGATCAGCGCCTTGCCCGCGATGTGCCCGCACCGCTTCGGCATGACCTGGTCCTCGAGGTGGGCCGCGGCCACGCCCGCGTTGACGTACAGCTCGAGCGTGCGCTGGACGTTGAACAGGTTGCCGTAGCCGGCGTCCATGTCGACGACGACGGGCGGTATCTCGAGATGGATCGGGGCGACGTTCTTCTCCGGGTCGCCGGTCGCCATCGTCAGCTGGAACTTGCGGAGCGCGCTGACCGTGCGCCGCGCGCCGTCCGCGATCTCGACCGAGGAGTAGAGGTCCATGTCGGTGGTGCCCAGGTGCCCGATGGCGAACGAGTAGCCGCTGAAGTACACCGCGTCGAACCCGTGGTACATGAGCAGCTGCGCGCCCATCGGGTCGTACACGCCCGGTGCGAACACGTACGGCTTCTCGGCCAGCAGCCGGCGAAGGCGCTTGCTCGGCCGCTCGTTGCGGCCGGCCGGCACCTTGAAGCCGTGCGGAAGCAGGGGCGTGGAAACCAGGTCCATTGAGATCCTCCTAGCGGTCAGCTATTCGTTTTCGTGGTCGCAGTTGCAGGGTTCCGGGCACTCGCACTCGTGCACGGTGGCCTCACTGAGGTCCTGCTCCAGCGATCGAATTTCTTGATCCATGCCTAAGAAACTATCAAGACAGCCGATATACGTCCAATTGATTGTTGCGATCCGTTCGATCGGAAACTTCGATGTATGGACCGGGCGGCTCGGGCGTTTTACTTCGTCTCGAGCAGCTCCAGGAACGCGGCGGCGATGCCCTCGGGCCGGCCGGCGTCGCGGCGGCGGTAAGCCACGATGGTGTTCTGCATCGGCGGCGCGTCCTTCATCTTGACCGCGCGCAGAGTCTTGCCGGCGACCTCGCGCGCCACGGCCGACGCGGGCAGAAGGGCGACGCCCAGGCCGCGTTCGACCATCTTCTTCGCCGCCTCGATCGAGTCGAGCTCCATCAGCCCGCGCAGGCTGACCCCCGCGGAGAGAAACGCCCCCTGCGTGATCTCGTAGTAGCTGGACGTCCGGTCGAACATGATCAGCTTCTGCGCCGCGACCTCCGCCATCGTCACCGACGCGCGCTTCGTGAACGGGTGGTCCGGCGCGCAGACGAGGACCAGGTCCTCGGTGTGGAACGGGCGCAATTCCAGCTCCGGATGGCGGATCGAGCGGCCGAGCCCGATCTGCACCTCGTCGCGGAGCACGAGCTCGACCACGTCCTCGGAATGGCCGGTGCGCACCGAGACCTCGACGCGGGGGTGGGAGGCGACGAATCGCTCCAGGAGCTCCGGCAGCACGTAGGTGCTGACCGCGGGCGCCGCGGCGATCATCAGGTGTCCGGCCGAGGCGGTCATCACCTGCTGGAGCGCGTCGCGCCCGTCGACCAGCGCGCGCAGCGCCCGCTCGGCATACGGCACCCAGGCCCGGCCGGCGTCGGTGAGCCGCATGCCGTGCGGCGTGCGCAGGAACAGCGGCGTGCCGAGCTCGCGCTCGAGCCCCTGGAGCCTCGCCGTGAGCGTGGGCTGCGTGATGAAGAGCGCCTCGGCGGCGCGGCTGACGCTGCCCCGCCGGGCCACCTCGAGGAAGCCCTCGACCTGGACGAGCTGGATCCCGCTGGGCTTCCCGTTACGTGATTCGTCTATGGACACGGCCGATCGCCACAAATCTTATCTATGGCGCCCGCCGCGGGCGACGCTTAGCGCTGGCGCTGCAGAAGGACGGTCGCGGCGGCGATCGACAGCGCCCAGACGGGGGTCATGGTGATGATGAAGGGCCGGAGCGTGTCGCTTGCGGAGTGCGAGTTCTGGTCGAACGCGTGGAAGACCAGCACGGTGCCATAGAGGAGGACGATGAAAGCGACGGCGATCGCGGCGACCCTGGCGTTCACCTGTGGCGGAATGGTACGAGGTCGGCCGGGATTCTCCTAGGCATGGCTGCATTCTTCGGCTTTCACATGCCCAACTACACCTACCGAGGGGTTCCCGACGACAAGCTGTTCGACCGCGTCGTCGCGCAGGCGAAGGCCGCGGAGAGCGCGGGCTTCGACCTGGTCACCGTGATGGACCACTTCTATCAGATCCGCGGCGTGGGTCCCGAGACCGACCCGATGCTCGAGGCGTACGCGACGCTGTCCGCGATCGCCACCCAGACGTCGCGGGTCAAGCTCGGCACGCTCGTCACAGGTGTGACCTACCGCAACCCCGCGCTGCTGGCCAAGCAGGTCACGACGCTCGACGTCATCTCCAAGGGACGCGCTGTTTTCGGCATCGGGGCGGCGTGGAACGAGGACGAGCACGTGGGCTACGGCTTCGAGTACCCGCCCATCGCGAGACGGATGGATCGTCTGGAGGAGGCGGTGACGATCGCCAGGCTGATGTTCACCGAGGACCGGCCGTCGTTCGAAGGCAAGTTCTTCCGCATCGACCGGGCGCTGAACGTGCCGAGGCCGATTCAGAAGGGCGGACCGAAGATCCTCATCGGTGGCGGCGGCGAGAAGCGGACGCTGCGCATCCTCGCCCGGCACGGCGATATCGGCCACTGGTTCGGCGCTCCGCTGGACGACCTCAAGCGCAAGCGCGAGGTCTTCGAGCAGCACTGCGCCGAGGTCGGTCGCAACCCCGCCGACGTGACGATCCTGCTCGGCATCGGCCTCGTCCTCACCGACGACGAGAAGCAGGCGAAGGCGATCGTCGAGTCGCTGCCGCCCGAGCGCCGCTCGATGGTTCGCGTCGCCCGGTTTGACGATGCGCCCGATATCCTCCGGCCCTACCTGGACGCAGGTTTCGGCGGCTTCACGTTCAACAACCCGACGCTCCCGACGGTCGAGGCCATAGAGCGCATGGGCGACGTGATCAAGGCCGTCCGCGGGAGCGCGGTCGCGGCTTAAGGCTGCGTCTTGTACACCATCTCGCCGGCGCGCACCGCCACGGGGAGGTGATTCTCCGGCGGCGCCAGGGGGCATGCCCAGCGCGGGCTGTACGCGCACGACGCGTTGTACGCGTAGTTGAAATCGATCGTGACGCGTGATGAGCCTGGTGTGATCTCGAGAACGAGCCCGTCGGTGTCCTTCGCGGTGTCGAACAGGTAGCGCCCGCCGCCATAGGTCTCGCGACCTGAGGTGCGGTCGCGGAAGGGGACGAACAGCCCGCCCGCGTACTGCACGAGGCTGAGCACCGTGAGCCGGCACCGCTGTGCCTCGAGGGTGAAGACCAGCGTGCCCGCGCGCCGATAGCGGACCGCGCCGTCCTCACCGCCGGTGTCGATCTCGAGCCCGGACCCGTCACCCGGCTCGACCTGCGCTTCGACGCGGTAGGCCGGGTCGTAGGCGAAGTAGCGAAGCCCGGCGAACGTGGCCCGCTCGTCGGGCTCGATGGGCGACTGCGGGTGCGTGCGGAACAGCTCGTCGCGCCCGCTGCGGAACCTGGTCGCCGCTTCGCCGCCCGTCAGCCGGAAGAGGTCGCCGACGCGGCGCCGCCAGTCGACCAGGTCGAGATAGGCCTGGGGGTCAGTGCCCGGCAACAGCCTTCAGCGCGATCCCCGCGAGCTCACGCCGTCAGTCTCGGAGTTCGTCGGGCTTTGCTCGGTCGGGGTCAGGTGATAGCTCGCCTGCGGCGGCAGGTTGGACAGCGCCTGGTGGACATCGTCGTCGGTCGCGTCCGTCACCACGAGCGTGTACCGGCGACCATGTTGCCCTGCCGGCTCCGATGCCTCCGCGGGCTTGGCGGCGACCGGCGTGGTCGACTCGACCGCGGCCCTGGTCGTGGCGGCGGCCGCCGGTTTCGGCCTGGCGGGTCGCGCCGCGGCGTCGGCGCGCAGGACGCGCCAGTGGTACAGGCCCACGCCTGCAGCGACCACGAGCACGGCGAGCCAGTGGCCGAAGTCGAGGTTGCCGCGGGCCGCGAGCGTCGGGTGAGCGCTGAAGACCTGCTGCAGCACGGTGTTGACGATCGCGACGCCCGAGGCGAGGACCGCCAGGATGCTGCCGAGGAGCGCGGCCCAGACGTAGAGCTTGCGGCTCAGGGACTGCCGGTCCGCCGCCCATGGCGCATGGCGCCAGTGGGCCGCCCAGACGGCGGCGCCGACCGCGAGCAGAGTCACGGAGACGCTGACCGGGTCCTTCCAGTCGTCCGCGTTGACGCCGATGATCGGCGCCTCGAGCTGCTCGGCGAGCGTCCCCAGCAGCCAGCCGGCGCCGATCGCCCACGCCGCCAGGGAGATGAGCGACGCGAGGTTCGTGTACAGCCGCCGGATGCCCGCCTGGCGGTCTGCCTCCTGCGTGCCGGCGTCGCGCGCCAGGCGCCGGTTGATGAGCACCCAGGCGACGCCGTAGACGATGAGCTGCGACCCGGGCCCGGCGGCGGCGGCGAGAAAGTTGGAGCCTGCGTTGCCGGGGTCGCTCACGCCGATCGCGCGAGCGAGCAGGTAGTAGAGGATCTGGCTCGCGCCAATGAGCGCGACGGTGATACAGATCGCGACGGCGAAGAAGCCCTCGAGCGCGCGCAGCGTCGCGTGGCGGTCGTCGGCGAGGTGCCTGGTCGCTATCACGCGCGCGTGCACGCCCCACAAGACGAGACCGCCGATCGCAAATCCTGCCGGACCGGCGAGCGAGTACACGCGGTCGCTCGTGTTCAGTGCAGCTCGGGTCCACGCCGCCTGGAGAAGCGAGCCTGTGCCGGCGAGCAGCATCATCAAACCGACGAGCAGCGCGATGTACATGTACCAGCGCCGCAGCGTCGAGGCGGCGCCCTCCTCGCCCGCCGCGGCCCTATCCCGATAGGCGATCCAGAAATGG
>CBJLKR010000171.1:0-5494 GCA_966423695.1 uncultured bacterium
CGTCCAGCGCGCGCAGGCGACCGCACCCGCGCGCGTGGTCATGGCGTACGGGGAGAGCCAGGCGAGCAATTTCGCGCTCGCGCTCGCGTTCGCCGGCTTCATGTCGATGTTCCCGATGATCGCGGGGGCGCTCGCGATCGTCGGCCTCGCGGTGCGCGACCCGGCGACGGAAGCGCACGTGCAGTCGCTCATCATCCAGATCTTTCCTGGCAGCGCGCAGCCGGAGCTCGTCAAGGCACTGCACGGCGTCAGGCAATCGGCGGGGCTCTTCGGCGTGCTGTCGATCGGCGGCCTGTTGTGGAGCGCGAGCAGCATCTTCTCGACCATGGAGTTCGCGCTGACGTCGATCTTCGGCACCAAACAGCGCGACATGGTCCGTCAGCGTGCGATGGGGCTGGTGATGATGCTCGTCCTCGTCCTCGCGATCGTGCTGACGATGGCCGTCAACGGCGTCGCCGCCTTTCTTCCGTTTGCCTGGCTGTGGAGCTTCGTCATCGGCGCCGGCGTCATGATCGGGCTCCTCGTCGCGCTCTACCGGTTCGTGCCCAACCGGACCTTTCGGCTGCGCCAGATCTTGCCGGGTGCCGCGATTGCAGGGGTCGGCGTCGAGGTGCTTTCGTTCGCCTTTCCGCTGTACGCGCGCATCGCCGGCAACTTCAACACCTACGGGGCGACCTTTGCCCTGTTCTTCCTTCTCGCGACGTGGTTCTACCTGCTCAGCCAGCTCATCCTGCTGGGCGCGGTCTTCAACCGCTTCCGGCTGGGGGAGCCAGAGGCCCGGGGCATCGTCGCCAGCCCGCGGCACCAGTCGCGGGAGATGAGCCGCCCGCACGAGGTCATCGAGAAGAAGAGGCGGGAGGCCGAGCCGCCCCAACCGCCGCGGCGCTCGATGTTCCAGCGCGTCGCGCTGGGAGCCGTCGTGACCCTTGCCGTCGCCGCGGGTCTGGTCCGCAGGCGAAGGCCCAAGACTGGCCCCTGAGCCGAATTCGGCCCGAACTCGGCTCGAATTCGGCCGGAAGCCCGGCGAAAGGTAGTCGCCAGGCGGCTGGGCGTTACCGAGTTGAGCGGCCCCAAGCCACTCGGAGAGGGAGACGGGGTCGACTGAATATCGCAAAAGGAGGTTTGTGCATTGGGAACTCTTCTATTCATCCTGCTGGTCATCCTCGTGCTGGCCGTCCTGCTGGGCGCCGGTGGCTACAGCGTTCGTCGCTACTGGAGTCCGGCGGGCTCAGAGGTCGTGGAGACAAGTGGGGACACCGGGGCGGGCGCCGGCGCGGGCATCGCGGCCGCGATCCTGGCCCTTCTCGTCCTCATCGTTCTGTTCTTCGGCTTCACCCAGTGGAACTGGTTCGGCACCCGGTCAGGCGCCGGAACGATGACCAACAACCCGAGCGTCACGTCGCCTATGCCAAGCGGCGGCGGCGGCACCAACTCGTCGCCGAGCGCCAAGCCGTCACCGTCGTAATCGCGCCCTGACCTTCGTCAGGAGCGTTGAAAGGGCCGCCTCGTTCGGGAGCGGCCCTTTCTCATTGCGGGTGAACGGTGCCCAGGCAAGCGTTTTCGTCAAGGACAAATTCGCTTACAAGGAGGTTGCGTTGGCCACGAAGCACAGGAGCTCACACGAGATGTCGACGCAGCGGCGGAGCCGCATGTCGCCGGAGAAGTTCGCGTTTCCGAAAGAGCGCAAAGAGCCGCTCAACGACGCCAGTCACGTGCGCAACGCCGTGGCGCGCTTCGACCAGGTGGAGGGCGTCAGCGACGAGGAGCGTGACGCCGCGTGGCGCCGAATCCGCTCCGCGGCGCGCAAGTACGGCGTCCACATCGAGGCCCGAGGCTGGCGCCAGCTGATGAAGGGCGGGCGCAGCGGGCGCCGGCGCAAGTAACGGCTCCGGCTCTCAGCGTTTTCCCAACAGACGCGGAATTCACGGCTGAGGTCGGTCTTCAGCTCGAGAAAAGGAGGTTCCGAAGTGGTTGCGCTGATCGTGTTGGTCCTGCTGCTGCTGCTCCTCGGTGGGGGCGGTCTGCTGGCACCGGCGCTTCACATCCTCTGGATTCTGCTCGTCATCGGGCTGGTCCTCTGGGTGCTCGGCTTCTTCGTCAGGGCCGCGGAAGGCAGTCGCTGGTACTACTGGTAGGCAGCCTCGTATCGAGGCTCGGAGAGGCGCCGCACTCGCGGCGCCTTTTCTTTCTGCACAACTTCCAACGGCCCGTACGAGCTCTTTCTCCTACAAACGTACGGCGACATTTCGCCGGCCGTGCCGATACTTGCGCTTAGTTCGGCTGGAATCCGGGCTTGGAGGACGGGGATGGGGATCGTGCAGTTCCCGGTCGACAGGTTGACCGGGCAAGGGGAGCGGGGCGCGCTCCGGCGGGGCTCCGCGACGATCACGGCGGCCCGCCCATCGCTGCGCGTGTTGGGCGTGGCGCGGCCGGCGTTGTGCGCGGCGTGCGCCACCCCCATGGACTTCGGGGCCGTGTGGCGGGGAGCCGACGCTTTCTGCAGCGTCGAGTGCTCGCTGGGAGGCGGCCGGCCGGCGTAGGGGCCTCGCGGGCGCGCGACGTGCCGTCCCCTCATTACCCTGTTGGGGCGGTGCGAAGCCTGCTGCTGTGGTGCGCTCAGAACCCATGGCTCGCGGCGCACGTGCCGCGCTGGCGGTTCGCGCGGCGCGCCGTCAAGAGGTTCATGCCCGGCGAAGGATTCGAGGCGGCGCTGAAGGCCGCGACGGACTTCAGGGCCAAGGGCGTCGGTGCGCTGTTCACGCTCCTCGGCGAGAACGTGAGCGACCTCGAGGACGCCAACCGCGTCGTCGAGCATTACGAGGAGGTGCTGGCGGCATCGGTCGGCATCCAGGCCGAGGTCTCGGTCAAGCCGACTCAGCTCGGCCTCGACATCGACGCCGACGCGGCCTACGCCAACCTAGTGCGCCTGACACGCGCGGCCGCCGACGCCAAGACGTTCCTGTGGGTCGACATGGAGGGCAGCGCTTACACCGAGCGGACCATCGACCTGTACCGGCAGCTGCGCGCCGAGCACTCAAACGTCGGGGTCGCGCTGCAGGCCTACCTCCACCGCACCGCCGCCGACGTCGCCGCGCTGGTGCCGTTGAAGCCCGCGATACGCCTCGTCAAAGGCGCGTACGCCGAGCCCCCCGACATCGCGTTCACCGCCAGGCGCGAAGTCGACGAGAACTACCTCGCTCTCGTGGCGTTCATGCTGCCCGAGGTCAAGCGGCGCAACCTCCGGCTCGTCGCGGCGACCCACGATACCTCGCTCTTGGCGAAGGCGTGGCGGTACGCGCAGGCCCTGGGCATCGACAAGGCGCACTTCGAGGTCGCGATGCTGTACGGCATCCGCGTCGACGAGCAGCTGCGGCTGGCCCGCGACGGGTTCACCGTCAAGGACCTGATCTCGTGGGGCGACGCCTGGTACGCGTGGTATCTCCGTCGCCTGGCGGAGCGCCCCGCCAACATGTGGTTCGTGGCGAGGCAGCTCCTGCCTTAGGCCGGCGTCGTCGACCGGCTTACGGGACGGTCGGGACCTGCCCGGCGTTCTCCTGCGCTTCGCGCGCAGCCGACTCGGTCGCCTCGTGCGCCGGATCCTCGTTGGGCACGAACTTACCGCTGGCCGCGCCGGGCGAAGAGGGGCTCGGCGACGGCGACGCGGCCTGGGCCGCAAGCGTCGTCGCGTAGAGCGCGGCGCCCCCGACGCCTCCGACCAGCATCGACCCCGCGACGACGCCGGCAACCATCAGCTTCCTGACTCCGTTGACCATTCTGGCCTCCTTGGTTTGGATCGCCCGTCGAGGGCGTCTGGACCTAGACTGGCGGCGGCCGCTCAACGAACCGTCGGAGGAGGCTGTGAGTTGGCCAAGTCCCTTCGTTGATCCGCAGCGGGCGCTCTTACGTAGCGGTGGACATGAGCTTCAGCATCGAGCGTTACAAGGAAGAGTCGAAGAAGGTCGACGTGACCGGTGTCGGGTGGGACCAGGTCGCGGAGCACCCGCTGTCCAAGGGCGACCTGTTCTGCCTGCACTACATGATGGACATCGAAAACCACGTCCCGCTCTACCTCTCGCACCTGCTGGTCACACGCGCGTGCATGGACCCGATCCTCACCGCGTTCCTCGCCTGCTGGAACTACGAGGAGCTGTGGCACGGCGAGAACCTCGGCCGGCTGCTGAACCTCTACGGCATCGAGTTCGACACCCAGGAGCGCATCGCCAACGTGCGTGCGAACCTCGGCCTTCAGAACAGCGTGAGCATCATGTCCACCATGGCCGGGTCGTGGCTGCTGAAGGACTTCTCCTCGGTCTATCTCACCATCGGCGCGATCAACGAGCTGTCGACGCTGACGGGCTACGGCGCGCTCATTCGCAAGTCGGGCCACCCGGTCCTCAAGGACCTGCTGGGCCGGATCATCAAGGACGAGCGCCGCCACTTCGCCTTCTACTACAACTCGGCCAAGGAGTGGCTCAGCGGCAACGAACGCGCCCAGAAGGTCGACCGCTGGATCCTGAACCGCTTCTGGGTTCCGGTCGGCCAAGGCGTGAAGAGGCAGGAGGAGGTGGACGCCCTGGCGCTGTACCTGTTCGACGACGAGCAGGGTGAGGAGGAGCTCCTCGACATCGACGCGAAGATCGGCAGGCTGCCCGGGCTCGCCGGCATCAAGCTGATGTCGAAAGCGCTCTACGCGGCGCGCGAGCGGGCACGCAAAGACCCGCGCTGGGCGTGGCGCCTGATCGACCAGGAGGAATGGGCGGTCCGGCCACCGAAACACTCGCCGATCGGTGAGCTCACCGGCAGACGAGGGGCGGTGGTCGACGCCGAGCCCGTGGAGGCCCGGGCTTCGTAGCCCCCGGCGACACCGAGCTTGCCGGCGCCCTCGCCGCCGGCGACGAGCAGGCTCTCGCCGAGCTCTACGACCGCTATGCAGGTCTCGCGTACGGCGTCGCGCTTCGCGTCCTGGGCGATCCGGGACGGGCGGAGGACGCGGTCCAGGAGGCGTTCCTCAACGTCTGGAACCGCGCCGCGACCTTCGACGCGAGCCGCGGATCGTTGCGCGCCTGGCTGCTCACGTCGGTGCGCAATCGCTCCGTCGACTACCTACGCGGCCGTGCGGGCCGGGAGCGCACCGAGCAGGAGCTCAACGTCGACGCGGCTTACGCCGCATCACCTTCCGACCCGTGGCGCCAGGTCGCGCTCGCGCTCGAGCGAGACGCGGTGCGCGACGCGATGGCGAGCCTGCCCGCCGAGCAGCGGCAGGTCCTGGAGATGAGCTACTTCGGCGGCTATTCCCACCAGGAGATCGCCGCGATGACACGCGTGCCGCTCGGCACGGTCAAGGGGCGCCTGCGGCTCGGGCTCGAGAAAGTCGGCTCGTTCTTGCGCGGGAGGGGGTTGGTCGATGTCTGACCTCGACCAGCACGAAGAGCTCGAGTCCCTCGTCGCGCCATGGGTGCTGGGGGCGCTGGACGGCGACGAAGCAGAGGCCCTG
>CBJLKR010000172.1:0-5428 GCA_966423695.1 uncultured bacterium
GCTGGTTGCCCTGCACGCCCGAGGGCGGGCTGGTGTTGCCGTTGACCAGCGCCGTCGGCGGCGTCTGGCCGGCGCGAAGCACGGTCGCGAGCGCGACCGCGGCCTGCGCCTCGAGATACACGGCCTTGTAGACCGAGCCGCACTGGTAGTCGGTCAGCACGTTGGCCATGCCATCTGGGGTTGCGTCCTGGCCCGTGGTCGGTACGGACTTGGCCTTGACGCCCTTGCTCTTGAGGACCGTGACGACGGCGTTGCCGAGACCGTCGTTGGCCTCGATCGTGGCGTTGATGTTCGGGTGCGCGGTGAACTGCTGCTGGAAGATCTGCTGGCCGACGTCGTTCTTCCAGTCGGTCGCGACCTGCTCGCCGACGAGCTTCATGCCCTGGCTGTTGGTCGCGCCGGCGTCGACGTTGGCTTCCTTCTTGCCCCAGACGGCGTCGTTGTAGCCCTGCGCGAACGAGACCGCGTTGGGATCGGAGTTCTGGCCGCCGTGGAGAACGAAGACCTGCGGGTCCTTGACCCCCCAGTCGGAGACGCACTGGACGAAGCCCTTGCCGATGAGCTCGCCCACCTGAACGTTGTCGAAGCTGACGTAGTACGTGTTCGTGCCGGTGAAGGTCGCGCGGTCGTAGCTGATGACCTTGACGCCCTTCGACTGGGCAAGCTGCTGGATCTGGGAGCCGACGGTGCTGTTGAGCGGGTCCATGATCAGGACCGTGGCGCCGGCCGTGATGTCAGCCTGGGCGATCGCAAGCTCCTGCGCTTCCTGGCCCTGGGCGTTGTCGATCTTGTAGTCGGACGGGCTGTAGCCCGCCTTGTCGAACGCCTGCTTGAGGTATGGCTGGTCGAACTGGACGTAGCGCACGGACGACGTGGTGTCCGGCAGGATGACGCCGACCTTGCCCTTGCCCGCGCCTACGAGGTCCTTCAGCTTCGGCATGTAGCTGAAGTCGGCCGTGAACGAGCTGATGCTCAGGTCCGATGGGACCGATGCGCCGGACGGAGTCGTCGAAGACGAGGTGCTCCCTCCGCACGCCGTCGCGATCACGCCCGCGACTGCGAATACCGGTAACAACCGGGATAGCTTCATGCGCACTACCTCTCATACGAATACGGTTCCCGCTGCCTTCTTCCCGAGCCTTTGAACGGGGCGAGAGTGCGCCGGCGAGCGGGCCTACTCACTACAGCCGAGTTAGCCGAGTCGCATTGTGTTGCCCGGCCGCCTGCCCTGTCAAGTTCGCCTACGACGTGTAAACGGAGGGACTTTCGGCCCTCCTATCATCGTCGCGTGACGTTTCGGCGCACGCTGGCGGTGCTTGGTGCCGGCGTCGCGGCCGCGCAGGCGGGCCACTTGCTCGCCTACGAGCTCCGCTTCGCTGCCGCGGCCCAGCAGCTGCAGGCGTCGGGTGCGCATGCGTACTTCCCGGCGCTCGCCAAGACAGGCCTCGGAATCGCTTCGATCGTCGCGGTCGCAGGATTGTTCGTGGTCGGCGCGGCGAGGGCCGTCGCCGGGCGCCGCCTGGAGCGCGGCTCGGCACCGCCCCTCCTACGCCTGCTCGCCGTGCTCTACACCGTGCAGCTGGCCTGCTTCGGCGCCCAGGAGACCGTCGAGGCGCTGTTGGGCGGGTTCCAGCCGGCGTCCGCGCCGCTCTTGATTCTGTGGGGCACCGCCGGCCAGCTGCCGGTCGCCCTCGCCGCCGCGCTCGCGCTGCGCTGGCTCCTGGCGCGTCTCGGCCCCGCGCTCGAGCTGCTGCGTGTGCCGTCCGCGGTCGCCCTTCGCCCGAAGGCCGTCGCGTTTGCGTTCGCAGCCGTTCCGGTCGCCACCGAGGCCGTCCTGAGGTGGGGCGTGATGGCCACCGACCCGCTGCGAGGACCGCCCCGCATCTCCTTCTAGGCCTTTCTCGCGTGCCCAATAGATAGAAGGAGGAATCGCGTGAGCAGATCTCGCGCACTCATCGTCGTTGCGCTTCTGGTCGTTTTCGTCCTGGTCGTCGGCGTCGTCATCTACGCCACGAGCCACAAGGGGGGTCAGAACCGCACCTTCGACGTCACAGTCACGGGCGCCAGCAAGATGTCCCCCGACACGCTGCGCGCGAACCAGAACGACACCATCACGATCACTGTCAGGAGCGACCAGGACGGGGAGGTGCACCTGCACGAGTACGACATACCTTTCGAGGTCAAGGCCGGCCAGCCCACGAGCCACACCTTCAAGGCCGACAAGACCTGCACGTGTCTCATGGAGTGGGAGGAGACCGGCGCGCCGCTCGGCAACCTGATCGTCAACCCATGATCGCGACGGCGCACATCCTGCTGCACGGTTTCGGCCAGCGCTTCGACCTGACGGCGCCGCTGATCCTGTACATCGTCGCGGCCGGCGGCGTGGTCTTCCTGTCCTTCGTCCTCGTGGTCCTGTTCGCGGGCGAGCAGGTCGGCGAGAAGGCGATCCAGTACCCGCGCCGCGAATCGAGGATCCTGACCGCGGCTGGGCGCTCGCGCTGGCCGCGGCTCGTGGGCGGCGTGATCGGCGTCCTCGGGCTGCTGGTCGTGGTCGTCGGCGGCCTGTTCGGGTCCGCCAACGCCTTCTACAACCCCGCCGAGTACGTGGTCTGGATCTTCTTCTGGGCGGTCACCGTCATCCTCTCCGGCCTCGTCGGCAACCTCTACCACCTGCTCAACCCATTCGCGGCGATCTACGACGCGCTGACGCGTGGCGTGCGCCGGGCGCCGTCGCGGCGGCTGCCCGCCGTCGGAGTGTGGCCGGCGGCGTTCGCCTATTTCCTGTTCGCGTGCCTCGAGCTGACGAGCGGGATGGCGAGCCGGCCCCAGATCGTCGCCCTGTTCGCGGCCGCCTACACGGTCGTCACCCTGGCCGGCATGTTCCTGTTCGGCCGCGACGAGTGGCTCGAGCACTGCGAGGCGTTCACCGTGCTGTTCGGCATCGTCGGGCGTTTCGGCCCGGTCGAAGCCGAGCGCGACGACGGCGGCCGGATCGCCCGCGTCTACCTGCGGCCGTGGGGCGTGGGACTGCTCAAGCCCTCACCCACGGGCTGGGACCGCGTGATGTTCGTCGTCCTGATGCTGAGCTCGCTCGCGTTCGACGGCATCCTGTCCACGCCTGCGTGGCAGGACTTCACGATCGCGCTCGAGCCGGTCTGGCTGCCGCTGGCCGGCTTCGGCTTCTTTTTCGTCAGGACCCTTGGTCTTGTGTTGTTGACCGCAACCTTCTTCCTTGTTTTCGTCGCGTTCATGGAGGCGGTCGTGTTCCTGGGTCGCCGCAGCGTGGACATGAAGGCGACCGTGACGGGGTTCGCGCTGACGCTGGTCCCCATCGCGCTGGTGTACAACTTCGCCCACAACTACAGCTACGTCATGGTCCAGTCGCAGTACGTCCTCCCTGTTCTGAACGACCCGTTCGGCAAGGGCTGGCATCTGTGGCCGGCCGTCGCCAACTACACCCCGAGCTTTGCCCTGGCGCAGGCCTCGACCGTGTGGTACGCGCAGATCGTGCTCATCGTCGTCGGCCACGTGATCGCGGTATACCTCGCGCACCTGCGCGCGGGCGAGAGGTTCCGGAACGCTCAGCGCGCGCTGCTGAGCCAGTACCCCATGCTGTTGCTGATGGTCCTGTACACAATGACGAGCCTGTGGATCCTCGCCCAGCCCATCACGCAGGAAAAGCTGTGAGCTCCCGCCGCGCCGCCAAACCCGCTCGCAAACCCGCGGCCCAGGCCGGCAAGCAACCCGGCGCCCAGGGCCGCCGGCCGCCCATGCGCAAGCCGGTGGCGGGCACGCCGCGCTGGGTGGCTCCGGTCGCGGTGCTGGCCGCCGTCGCCGTCCTCGTCGCCGCCTTCCTCGTGTACCGCTACTACAACACCGCTTCGGCCCCCGCGCCGCTGCCGGCGGACACGACGTCGGTGGTCGTGTCCCAGATCACGGGCGTGCCGGCCTCGGAGTTCGAGGCCATCGGCCAGGGCGGTGCGACGAACCTCATCAAGCCCGTCTCGGGGCAGCTGCTGACCGGCACGACCGGCAAGCCGGAGGTGCTGTACATCGGCGCCGAGTACTGCCCGTACTGCGCCGCCGAACGCTGGGCGCTCATCGTCGCCATGTCGCGTTTCGGCACGTGGTCGGGTCTGAAGACCTCGAGCTCGTCGTCGAGCGACGTCTATGCGAACACGCCGACGTTCACGTTCCGCGGCTCGACCTTCACCAGCCAGTACATCGACTTTCGCGGCCTGGAGACGAGCGACCGCGACCAGAAGCCGCTGGACACGCCAACGGCCGCGGAGCAGCAGATCATGAGCCAGTACAACTCCGCGGGCAGCATCCCGTTCGTCGACTTCGGCAATCGGTACGCGTTCAACGGCGCGACCTACTCGCCCGACCTGCTCGGCGGCCAGACCTGGCAGCAGATCGCGGACGCGATCCGCGACGGCAGCACGAGCCAGGCTCGCGCGATCGTGGGCTCGGCCAACCTGATCACGGCCGCGATCTGCAAGACGACGTCGGACCAGCCCGCCGCGGTCTGCAAGAGCGCGACGATCCAGGACCTGGAGAAGAAGATCGGTTAGCGCTTCGCTTCCGCGCATCCAGCTGGCGGCGGTCCTCATCAGCGTCGCCGGAATCGCCGTGTCGATCTACCTGACCGTGCTGCACTACGCGGGCGTCACGCCGGCGTGTCCGGCGTCGGGGGCCGTCAACTGTGAGGCCGTGCTGTCGAGCCCTTACGCGCTGATCGCCGGCACGTCGCTGCCGACATCGCTTCTCGGCATCGTCTGGTTCGGCGTCAACGCGGCGCTGTGGACGCGCCCCGCCGCGTGGCCGCACCTGGTGTGGGCCGGCGTGGGACTGCTCTCGGTCCTGTATCTCGTGTTCGTCGAGATCGTCCTGCTCGGCGCGATCTGCCTGTGGTGCACCGCCGCGCACGTGCTGGTCGTGGCGCTGGTCCTGATCGCGGTTACGGTGCGGAGGTGAGCTGGCCGGTCGACCCGACCGTCTACGCCGGGTTGCTCGTCCTCTTCTTCGGACACGCGCTTCTCGCGCGCGACGCCGCCGACGCGACACGCAGGCACACGGTCTATTTCCTCGCCGGCCTCTTCGTCCTGTGGCTCGCGCTCGAGACGCCCCTCGACACGATCGGGGATCACTACCTCGACAGCGCGCACATGCTGCAGCACGTCCTGCTGGCGTTCGTCGCGCCGCCGCTGCTGCTGCTGGGCCTGTCCCAGGACATGGCGGGGCGCCTCGTCCGCGTCCCCGCGGCGCGCGCGATGACCGAGCCTGTGGCGGCGCAGCTGATCGCCGGCGCGGTCATGGTGGCCTGGCACGTGCCGGCGCTGTACGAGGCGACGCTCTACAACGAGTGGATCCACGTGCTCGAGCACCTCATGTTCATCGCCGGCGGGCTGCTTCTCTACTGGCCGAT
>CBJLKR010000173.1:0-5418 GCA_966423695.1 uncultured bacterium
TGAAAGTTTGGCGATCCGGACGTCGGCTCCGATCTCGGCCGCCATCATGGCGGCGAGGAACGCGACCTCCTTCGAGTGGTTCAGCACCTGCTGGCCGTAGCTGGTGCGAAAACGGAGGATCCCGAGGTGGCGCACGACCTCCGGGTGCAGACCCTGCAGGCCGAGCTCCAGGACCGCAGCTTCGCCCTCCTCTTTGACCCTTTGCAGGACCTCCTGGCGGGACTTGGCGACGATCTCCTCGATCCGGGCGGGATGGATGCGACCATCCACGATGAGCTTGTTCAGCGCCACCCGGGCAACCTCGCGGCGCACCGGGTCGAAACCGCTGATGATCACGGCCTCGGGGGTGTCGTCGACGATGAGGTCGATCCCCGTGGCCTGCTGGAGAGCACGGATGTTGCGGCCCTCCTTGCCGATGATGCGGCCCTTGAGCTCGTCGGTCGGCAGCGGCAGAACCGAGACCGAGACCTCTGCGGTCTGGTCGGCGGCGACCCGCTGGATCGACTCGGTGACGATCTCGCGAGCGCGGCGCTCGCTTTCGTCACGGGCGGCCAGCTCGGCCTCGCGGACCTTGCGCGCAACCTCGTTGCGCAGGTCCTGCTCGACCTGGGCCATCAGCACACCCTGGGCCTCCTGGCGCGTCATGTTGGCGACGCGCTGGAGCTCCCTTTCCTGCTGGCGGTAGCTCTCCTCGAGCTTGGCCTTGATGTCGTCGAGCGCCTTCTGCTGGTTGCCCAGCTCGCGCTCGCGGCGGTTGAGGTCCTCGCCCTTGCGGTCGAGGTTCTCTTCCTTCTGAAGCAGTCGCTTTTCGATCTGCTGCGACTGCGTGCGGTACTCACGGGCTTCCTGTTCGGCGGCGGTGCGGATCTTGACGGCCTCCTCTTTGGCCTCGAGCAGCTTCTCCTTGGCTTGCGTCTCCGCTTCCAGGAGTGTCTGCTGCGCCTTGGCCTCGAGCACGTCGCTTCCGTTGGCCTGGCGCCGGCGGAGGAGGACGTATCCAACCCCGATGCCGACGACGACGGCCACCGCTGCCACCGCCACGAGCAAGACGAGAATGAGATAGAAAGGCATGTGACAAGCACCTCGTTATTCGATTGTCAAAGTGCATGACCATGGCAGGACAAGGACGGGTCCCGCCTCGGGTTGGCTCTATGACTTGCGCGCCCAGGGTGGGCTCGCGTGACCCCTAAGTTTAGGGCCTGGGTCTCAGGTGCCTTGTCCGAACCACACCGCCCGGCATGCCTCGCGGGCGACGGCCATCGAGAATCCCCGCCGGAGCAGCTTGGCGCCGACGGTGTCGAGGAGCTCCCGGTAGCCTTGCCGACGCTTGGCGCCGCTCAGGCGCGCGGCCAGGCGCGTCGCGGCCGCCAGCTGGGAATCCCGGTCGAAGCCTTCGAGCGCCGCCCCGGCGGCCCGGCGGTCGACGCCCCGAGCGGCCAGCTCCGCCGCCAGGGCCAGCGGGCCCCGCGACGCGGAGCGCCGACGGACGTGCGCGGCGGCGAACTCCGCATCGTCGAGGTAGCCGTGCTCGGCCAGGCGCGAGATCGCACCGTCGACCTCATCGTCCCCGTAGCCGCGCCTGCCGAGCTTGCGCCGCAGCTCAGCCCGAGAGTGAGCGCGGCGCGCCAGAAGGCGCACCGCGGCGTCATAACCCGTCCCGGTCGGTGGCGGGGCTTTAGAACTCCTCCGTGGCACCGGCCGCCGCCCGCACAGGCGCTGTGGCCTTGAGCGGCGCCGTCGTGCCGGCAGCCGCCTTCTCCCGGACCTTGCCTTCGATCTCGGCGGCCAGGCTCGGGTTCTCGCGCAGATAGTTGCGCACGTTCTCGCGGCCCTGGCCGAGGCGCTGGTCGCCGTAAGACATCCACGTGCCGCTCTTCTCGAAGATTCCGTGCTCGACCGCGGCGTCGATCAGCGAGCCCTCGCGCGAGATGCCCTCGTTGAACAGGATGTCGAACTCGGCCGACCGGAAGGGCGGGGCGACCTTGTTCTTGACCACCTTGACCTTGACGCGCGCACCGACGGAGTCGAGGCCGTTCTTGATCACCTCGACCTTGCGGATGTCGAGGCGGACCGAGGCGTAGAACTTGAGCGCGCGGCCGCCCGGCTGGGTCTCCGGGTTGCCGAACATGATTCCCACCTTCTCCCGCAGCTGGTTGAGGAAGATGACGGAGCAGTTCGACTTCGAGATCGCCGCGGTGAGCTTGCGCAGCGCCTGCGACATGAGCCGGGCTTGCAGGCCGACGTGTGCGTCGCCCATCTCGCCCTCGATTTCCGCCTTCGGCACGAGCGCCGCGACCGAGTCGATGACGATCACGTCGACCGCGTTGGAGCGCACCAGGACCTCGACGATCTCCAGCGCCTGCTCGCCGGTGTCCGGCTGGCTGATGAGCAGGTCGTCGATCTTGACGCCGATGCGCGAGGCGTAGATGGGGTCCAGCGCGTGCTCGGCGTCGACGAACGCCGCCACGCCCCCTAGCTTCTGCGCCTCGGCGATGATGTGAAGGGCAAGCGTCGTCTTGCCCGCCGACTCCGGCCCGTAGAGCTCCGTCACGCGCCCCCGTGGGATGCCGCCCACACCGAGCGCGAGGTCGAGCGGCAGGGCGCCTGTCGGGATGACGGTCACCTCGCCACGCTGGGCGACATGCTCACCCAGGCGCATGATCGCGCCCTTGCCGTACTGCTTCGTGATCTGTCCGACTGCTGAGTCGAGTGCTTTGTCCCTTTCCAACTTGTTGCTAGATGCCTCCTAGGTCGTTTCGGCAAGTCTTGCCGCGCTGAGTCGCTTGTGCAATCCAGGCTGTTAAGATAGGCGAACAACCGTTCGCTGTCAAGCCGCGCCCCTCTTCCCGCCCACGCTGCGCGCCTCGTCGATCAGCATCCGCAGCGCCTCGGTCGCCGCCTGGCGACGGATCGATGCGCGGTCGCCGGAGAAGGTGAACTTCCTCGACGAGACATGGCCGTCCGAGGCGACGGCCACGTAGGTCAGCCCGACCGGCTTGGAAGTTCCCTCGGCTGCCGGGCCGGCGATCCCGGTCACCGCCACGCCCAGGCTCGTGCCCAGCCGCGTCCGGGCGCCTTCGGCCATCGCCTCCCCCACCTCGCGGCTCACGGCGCCGACGGTGTCGAGGAGCTGCGCAGGCACGCCGAGCTGCTCGCGCTTCACGTCGTTCGAGTAGGCGATCACGCCACCGGCGAAGTACTCCGAGCTGCCCGCCTGCTCGGTGATCAGCGCGCCGATGAGCCCGCCGGTGATCGACTCGGCGACCGCCACCGTCATGCCGGTGCCGCGCAGGGTTTCGGCAAGCTCGGCGGGCGATGGCTCGGGCGCCCCGCCGCTAGGGCCGGTGCGCACCCGCGACGTGTCCAGCGGCCCGAGGAGGTGGCGGAAGCGCCACAGGTAGTCGACGCCACTCCAGATCGTGAAGAGCACGGCCGCCGCGACGGCTACGTCGGCGAGCGGCACGAGGGCCGGATACGGGCGCTGGAGGATGAGCAGCGTTACGGCGCTCATCTGCGTCACGGTCTTGGTCTTGCCGAGCGGGGCCGCCGCGATCACGCGCCCCTGGCTCGCCGCCACCGAGCGGAGGATGGTGATGATCAGCTCGCGCGAGAAGATCAAGAGCACGACCCACGCCGCGACCAGCGCTTCCTGGACCAGGACGATCAGCACAGAGAGGACGAAGAGCTTGTCGGCGAGCGGGTCGAGGAACTTGCCGAAATCGCTGACGGTGTGGCTGCGCCGCGCCAGCTCGCCGTCGAGCGTGTCCGTGAGCGAGAAGACGATGAACACGAGCGCCGCGATCTGGTCGTGGTACGGGAAACGGGCGAGGATGAGCCCCATCAGCACGGGGATCGCCACCAGCCGGCTGACGGTAAGCGCGTTGGGAATGCTCATCCCATTAGAAGTTTGCGGTTATTCGATGCCGAGGCGCTCCAGGAGCTCGTCGACGTCCGGCAGCGTCATCAGCACCTCGCGCGACTTGGAACCTTGGTAGCCGCCGATCACGCGGTGCTCGGCCAGCTGGTCGACGATCCGGCCCGCGCGCGAGTAGCCGACGTTGAACTTGCGCTGGACAAGCGAGACCGACGCCGCGCCTTCGGCGGCGACGGCGCGCGCCGCGCGTGCGAACAGCGGGTCCAGCTTGCGCTCCTCGCGGCGCTCTCCTTCCCACTCTGAGCCGGCGCCCTCCTCGAGGATCTCCTCCATGTATCGCGGCTCGCCCTGTGACTTCCAGAAATTGACGACCGACTCGACCTCCGGGTCGCTCACGAACGCGCCCTGGATGCGCGTCGGCTTGCCGGCGTCGACCGGCTGGTACAGCATGTCTCCTCGGCCCAAGAGCTTCTCGGCGCCGCCCGTGTCGAGGATGACGCGGCTGTCGACCTGCGAGCCGACGGCGAAGGCGATGCGGGAGGGGATGTTCGCCTTGATCAGGCCGGTGATGATGTCGGTCGACGGGCGCTGCGTCGCGATGATGAGGTGGATGCCGACCGCGCGCGCGAGCTGGGCGATGCGGCATATGAGCTCCTCGATCTCGCCGGCGGCGACCATCATGAGGTCGGCGAGCTCGTCGATCACTATGACCACGTAGGGAAGCGGGCGGGCGAGCTTGGCCACCGCCTTGTCGTTGTAGGCGGCGATGTTGCGCACACCCTCGGCCGAGAACAGCTTGTAGCGGCGGTCCATCTCGGCGACGGCCCAGCGCAGCGCCGCCGCCGCCTGGTGCGACTCGACCAGCACCGGCAGCGCAAGGTGCGGAAGGCCGTTGTAGCCGGTCAGCTCGACGCGCTTGGGGTCGATGAGCAGCAGCCGCAGGTGGTCCGGCGTCACCTGGAAGAGCAGGCTCGTGATGAGGGCGTTGATGCAGACGCTCTTGCCTTGACCGGTCGCGCCGGCGATGAGCAGGTGCGGCATCTTCGTCAGGTCGGCGACGATCGATTGGCCGGAGACGTCGTTGCCGAGCCCGAGCGCAAGCTTGTTCGCACCCTCGCGGAACGCGGCCGTCTCGATCACCTCGCGGATGGTGACCAGGCTCGCCGACTTGTTCGGCACCTCGATGCCGACCGCCGACTTGCCGGGGATGGGCGCCTCGATGCGCAGTGGCGCCGCGGCCAGGGCGAGCGAGAGGTCGTTCTGAAGCGCCGTGATGCGCTTGACCTGGACGCCGGCCCCGGGCTGCACCTCGTACTGCGTGACCGCCGGGCCCGGGTTGACGCCGATCACCTTGGCCTCGACACCGAACTGCCCGAGCGTGGTCTCGATGACCTTCACGTTGCGCTTGATCTCGTCCGCCATCCGCTCGCGCCGCGCGGTGACGGTGTCGAGCAGCGCGATCGACGGAAGCTTCCAGTCGATCTCGGGCACATCGTCCTCGGGCTCGGCGACCACGCGTAGGACCGGCGCCGGCCTCTCGGCCT
>CBJLKR010000174.1:0-5406 GCA_966423695.1 uncultured bacterium
CGATCTCGAGCCGGCGGACGCGCGCGCGCCCGACGACTATGCTGCCGATCGCGAGCGCGCCGATGGCGAGCGCCCCGAACGCAACAGCGCCGGTGGCAAACGCGACCAGGGCGCGAGCCGGGAGGGCTCTCATGCGCCCAGCGTGCGCTTGGTCTTCTCGAACTCTTCGGGCGTGATCTCGCCGGCGGCGAGGCGGCGGCGAAGCACGTCGAGCGCGCCGTCGGCCTGGGCGCGGGGCGCCGCGATCGCCCGGATCGCCAGCACGCCGAGGGTGATCAGTCCGCCCCAGAACAGGATCATGACGATGGCCATCCAGAACGCACCGAAACCGCCGGTCGGGTAGTACCACATCATCTCGTCAACACCTCGACGCTCAAGTTATCGCCGGCGAGACAGGGCTCCGTGGGCCGGTCGCCCCGGGTTCGGAGGGACCGAGGCCCTTCGCGTGTCAGGCTTGGGTCGATGCGCAAGATCGACGCGTTCGCCCACATCCTGCCCCGGCCTTACCTCGAGCGGCTCGAGCGCCACCTCGAGTCATCGCTCAGCCCGGCGCGCCTGCGCTATTACCGGGAGGGGGTCTTTGGTTTCAGCGACCTCCTGACCGATCTCGACGCCAGGTTTCGGGCGATGGACCGGTTCGGCGATTACGCGCAGGTGCTGGTGCTCGCCGTGCCACCGCTGGAAGAGGTGGGACCGCCTGACGTCGCGGCCGACTTCGCCCGCTTGGCCAACGACGAGATGGCGGAGCTGGTGGCGCGCCACCGCGACCGGTTCATCGGCTTCGCGGCGGCCCTGCCCTTGAACGACGTAGAGGCGTCGGTGCGCGAGCTGGACCGTGCTTGCACCGAGCTCGGTGCGCTGGGCGCGCAGCTGTTCACCAACGTGCTCGGCACCCCGCTCGACGATGCGCGGTTCGAGCCGCTGCACGCGCGCTTCGAGGAGCTCGATTGCGTGGCCTGGCTGCATCCGACGCGCGACGCCAACTTCGCGGACTACCGCTCCGAGTCTGCGTCCGACTATGGACTGTGGTGGTCGATCGGCTGGCCTTACGAGACCGCCGCAGCGCTCGGAAGGCTCGTGTACTCGGGCCTGATGGAGAGGCATCCGCGCCTGAAGCTGATCGCTCACCACGGGGCGGGCATGGTCCCCCACTTCGCCGCGCGGCTCGCCATGGGTCCCGGCTACCGCCAGGTCAAGGATTCCCTACCGCGCCCGCCGCTCGAGTACTTCAAACGCTTCTATGCCGACACGGCGCTGTTCGGCGCCCCACACGCGGTGCGGTGCGTCGTCGATTTCTTCGGGCCCGACCACGTGCTGTTCGGGACGGACACGCCGCTCGGCCCTCCCGACTGCGTCGAGGCGACGATGCGTGACATCGACGCCTCCGACCTCGCCGAGAGCGACCGGGCGGCGGTCTACGCCCTCAACGCGAGCGGGTTACTGGGTCTTGCAGAACTGGGAGAAGCCTGAGTTGGTCGGACCGGTGTCGTGCCCGAGCCCGCCGTCTTCCTTCGCGTCCGCCGCGATCCAGTTGAACCCCGACGGGTCCTGGAACAGGAAGTGGTGGTCGAAGGCGCCGAACGCGCCGTGGCCGGCATCGCAGTTGGCGGCGGCCGCCGGCGGCTGGTTGTAGCCGGTGTCGTCGGCGCTCGCCTGGATCACGCCGAGGCCGAGGAACAGGCTCGAGAAACCGAGCAGCGCTAGAAGCTTCCTGGTCATGGACTCACCCCACTTGTCAACCGATTAAAGGAACCTACCGAGTATGGCAAAGACGCTGGACAAGCGGTGTCAGGCGCTTGCGTCGCTTCCTGCCACCGACCTGGTCAGCAACGGCTGGATCCTGGCCGCGAGCTGCTCCGGCGTCGTTCGCGTCTTGCCGTACCAGGCAAGTGCTCCGGCACTCAAGGCCAGCGCCATCTCGCGGTCCCTGACCGCGATGTTGCTTAACACGACGACGCGAAGCGACTGCGTCCGGATCTCCTCGCGGAGCGCCGTCAGGGCCTCGCCTCCCGTCATGCCAGGCAGGGTCCAGTCGACCACCACGAGGCGCCGCGTCGGAGATCGCTTTCCCCTACACGTATGTCGGCGGCTCGAAGCGGTTGGTCGACGAGATCCTCCGCGACGTCGACCTGGAAGCGCTGCCGGCCAAGCTCACGGACGGCGTCACCGCCGTGAGCGACACGATCAACGGCTGAGGCTGGAGCCCACGCCCGGATTCGAACCGGGGACCTTCTCCTTACCAAGGAGATGCTCTGCCACCTGAGCTACGTGGGCAGGCCGCGGATTCCGATTCTATCGGCGATGTTCGGGACGAATGCCCCATAGACGCGCGTCACCATCCGGGTTACCATCGTCGAAGCCGTCCGCTGCTCTCCTTTCAGGAGGTGGTGCCAGTGCGAGGATTCGACATGGATCCCACGCGGTTGTCCCTTCCGCCGCCGCCCATCCCTCATCACCACCCGCACGTCCTGTCCCGACGACGCTTCATGGGTTCGGTGGCCGGCGTCGCCGGGGCGGCTCTCGGATCCGGGCTGCTTCCCGTCGGCGCGCTGGCGGCCAAGTCGGTGAATACGGCGCCCAGGCCGACCAGCCAGCAGTTGACGATCAACGGCCTGACCTTCAGCCTGGCTTTCTTCGGACCCGGCGTCGACCCGTCGACGATCGGCGACTTCAACGGCTTCGTAGGCGTAGCCGACGTGCAGGGTAGCGGTACCGCGACGAACCCCGACGGTTCGACCGAAACGCTTCTCTTCGACACAGACATGCGTCTCATCAGCGGGGTCTACGTGGGTCAGGACGGAGCCGTCCACAAGGGAACGTTCGGCTTCGTTTGATTGGACCTCTACAGAGGTCAGTATGACTTCACGAACTTCTCGACCCAGACGCATGACTTCGATCCCGGGATCGACCCGTACCCCGGAGGCCTGTTCTGGACGGTGCCGATCGCTGCCCAGGAGCACGTCAATCTCGGCCTAGGCACGGGCCGCATGCGCGTGGACAACCTCGCGCTCAAGGACTACTTCAACATTCCGAACGCCCTGTTTCGCTTCCTCACGCCGGCGTCGGTTCCGGCGACGTGCAGCTTCGACATCCAGTGGACCGGCCCGGTCAGCTCGCGAGGCACAGTGAGCACGCCGGGCAGCACCGGGGAACTCGTCATGACGAGCGCGACCATGACCTGGTCGGCGCACAACGAGCTCGGGTTCAGCTTCGTCTCGAACCCATCCGGCACGACCAGCGCTTTTGCGCAGTTGGGCAAGATCAGCAACGGGGTGTTCGCTGAGTAAGCACCCGGCAGAGGGGGGGTCGCTGGCAACGGCGGCCTCCCTCTCCGACTCGCTGCTGGCGACGGCGCGATTGCGCCTGCGCCGGCTCAGCGCTTCGGAAGCGCGCGAGGCACATGCGGCAGGAGCGCTTCTGGTCGACATCCGAAGCGCGGAGCAGCGGTTGCGCGATGGCGCCATCCCTGGAGCCATCCCGATCGATCGCACCACCCTCGAATGGCGGCTCGACCCGACTTCACCATTTCGGGTCGAGGCCATGAGGGACATCGACGTCGAGGTGGTTCTCATCTGCGCCGAGTGCTACTCGTCGAGCCTGGCCGCCGCCTCCCTCCTGGATATGGGCCTACGCCACGTCACAGACGTCGCCGGCGGCTTCGACGCGTGGCGGGCTGCCGGATTGCCAGTCGACAGATAGCGCTCGCCGCGCGCGGTCTTGCGCAATACGCAAAGGATGGCTACAGGCCCGAGGACACCTTGCCTACGTCGGTCATGATCTCGGCCCTGCCGCGGATCTTGATGGCGGCGGTGAGCTCCGTGAACTGCGCCACCAGCACCTCGCCCGCGTCGAGCCGCTCCGAGTGGTGCGAGCGCGTGTCCTTGCCGCGCGTCAAGCCCATGATCACCACCCCGTCCTCCAGCGCCTTGACGACGATGTAACGGCCGCTACTCTCTTCGTCCTCGGTCACCGTTCCACCCACCACCCTTTCTGCTGCCGTTGCCATTGCCGTTGGACTGCGCTTTCGGCCTGACCGTCTCGAGTCGTGTCGAGGACTGGCCCACGAGGTCGTCGATCTCGGCCAGCAGCGCCGGACCGGCGAGCACATGATAACGATCGGCATTCACCACCACCTCGCGGCGGCCGACGACCACGTGCAGCACCACCTCGTCGGTCCCCGGGTGCCGCGCGAGCACGGTCTCGAGGCGCTCGGGCAGGCTCGCGTCACCCGCCGGCAGGCGCACGTGCACGAGCTGGCGCCGCGCCACCGGCACGCACTCAGGGTCGTCCCACAGCCAGGCCATATCGGCAACGACCGAGGCGGTCTCGACCTCGGCCTCGAGCTCCGGGTCGACCGGAGCGCCCGCGCTGCCGTTCGCGCGCGTGCTGCCCGCGCGCGCGTCCACCTTGCCCTGGACGACCACGACCTTGTCCGGCTCGAACAGCAGCCGCACCTGCTCGAACACCCGCGGGAACAGCACGACGTCGACCGCGCCAGTCAGGTCTTCGAGCGTCGCGTAGGCCATGATCTGGCCCTTGCGCGTGACCACGCGTCGCACCTCGCGCACGAGCCCCGCGACGCGCACCTCGTTGTCCTGCAGCGTGCTCGTGACCTCGACCGCCTGCGTGTCCGACAGCTTGGCCAGCTCCGCCGCAATGCGCCGCAGCGGATGGTCGCTCAGGTACAAACCGAGCAGCTCCTTCTCCAGGCGCAGCTTCTCGTCACCGGGCATGGGCGCCACGTCGATCGTCAGGCCGTAGTCGTCGTGCTCCTCGGTTGCGCCCCCGACCATCTCGAGCAGCGACGTCTGGCCCGACTCGCGGTCGCGACGCGCGCGCTCGGCGCGCGAGATCGCGTGGTCCAGCGCGGCGATGAGCCGCGCACGCTCGCCCAGTGAGTCGCACGCGCCCGACTGCACCAGCGCCTCGAGCACGCGCCGGTTGACGTCCTGGATCGCCGAGGTGCGCTCGCACAGGTCCTCGAGCGACTTGAACGGCCCATCGGCGGTCCGCAGCGCGACCAGGCTTTCGACCGCGTGGCGGCCCACGTTCTTGATCGCGGCCAGGCCGAACCGGATGCGGGCTTCGCTCATCGAGAAGTCGACGCCCGACTGGTTGATGTCCGGCGCCAGCACGTCGATGCCGCGCAGCCGGCAGTCCACGATCGCAGTCGCGACCCGCTCGGCGTTGCCCTCCATGTGGACGAGCAGCGCGGTCATGTACTCGAGCGGGTAGTTCGCCTTCAGGTACGCGGTCTGGTACGCGATCACGCCGTAGGCGGCGGAGTGCGCGCGGTTGAAACCGTACTCCGCGAACTTCGCGATGCCGTCGAACAGCGCCTCGCCCGTGGCCTTGGGGATGCCGCGCTCGACGGTGCCGTCGACGAACTTCGTGCGCAGCTTGGCC
>CBJLKR010000175.1:0-5396 GCA_966423695.1 uncultured bacterium
GAAGCTGACCTCGGCGACCTGGCGCAGGCCGCCGGGGCCAATGTAGGTCATGTAAACGGCCGCGCCGAGGGCGCACAGCGAGTGGGTGGTGCAGAGGTTGGCGGTCGCCTTCTCGCGCCGTATGTGCTGCTCGCGCGCCGCCAGGGCGAGCACGAAGCCGCGTCGACCCTGGGCGTCGTACGCGGTGCCGACAAGGCGCCCCGGGAGCTTGCGCACCAGCTCCTTGTGGGTCGCGATGAAGCCGACGTGCGGGCCGCCGAAGCTGGGGGCCAGGCCAAGCTGCTGTCCCTCGCCGACCGCGACGTCGGCTCCGTACTCACCGGGAGGCGCGAGCACGGCAAGGCTGATCGGGTCGACGCAGGCGATCGCGAGCGCGCCGGCGTCGTGTGCCGATCGCGTCACCGCAGGCGCATCGACCAGCAGGCCGAGGAAGTCGGGCTGCTGGAAGACGACCGCGGCCGTCTTCCTGTTCGGCTCCCCGCCCTTGCGGACCTTGATGCCTCGGCCCTCGCCAAACGAGCGCAGCACCTGAACGTATTCCGGGTGCACGTAGCCGTGGATGAGGATCTCGTTCCGGCCGGTGTGGACGTAGGCCATCATCGCGGCCTCGGCGACCGCGGTCGCGCCGTCGTAGAGCGACGCGTTGGATACGTCCATCGCGGTCAGCTCCGCGATCAGCGACTGGTATTCGAAGATGGCCTGCAGGGTGCCCTGGCTCGCCTCCGCCTGGTACGGCGTGTATGCGGTGTAGAACTCGGGCTTGGACAGGACCGCGCCGACTGCGGCGGGTATGAACCGGCGGTAGACGCCACCACCGCGAAACGTCAGCCGGTCGGGGTAGATGCGGTTGCGGTTGGCAAGCATCGCCACCTGGGCCATGGTCTCGTGCTCGGACAGGCCGTCGGGCAGGGCGAGGGCGTCGAGGCGGAGCTGGCGGGGGATGTCGACCAAGAGGTCGTCCATCGTCCTCGCGCCGATCGTTTCCAGCATCGCGGCCCGCTCTTGGGGGGAATGGACGAGGTACGGCAAGCTAGTGAGCCGAGTCCTCCGCCACTTTCTTGTAGGCAGCCTCGTCGAGGAGGTCGCCGGGTAGCTCGCCCTCGAGGTCGAGCTTCAGGATCCAGCCCTCTCCGTACGGGTCCGAGTTGATCAGCTCGGGTTTGGACGCCAGCTTGTCGTTGACCGCGGTGATGCGGCCGGCGACCGGCGAGTACAGGTCACTCGCGGCCTTGACCGACTCGATGACGCCGAAGGTCTCGCGCGCCCCGAGCTTGCGACCGGCGCTCGGCAGCTCCAGGAATACGACGTCACCAAGCTGCGCCTGCGCGAAGTCGGTGATGCCGATCGTGGCGTGCTTGCCGTCGACCTCGATCCATTCGTGCGTCTTCGTGTAGCGCCGTTCAGCCATGACGACTCTCCTTCTTCTCGCTCATCGACCGCGCTGAGCCTCGATAGAAAGGTAGCTTGACGACCTCTGCCGTCGCCTCGCGGCCGCGGACGTCGACCGTCGCGTTGTCTCCGACCCGCAATGATCCCGCTTCCACCATCGCGAGCGCGATCGGGTAGCCGAGAAAGAACGAATGGGTGCCGCTCGTGATCGCGCCGACGAGCTTGCCGCCAGCGCTGACAGCCGCGCCGTGGCGCGCGATGCTCCCCGGCTCGAGCTTGAGACCGACGAGGCGGCGGCTCGGCCCTTCGTCCTTGGCCTTGACGAGGGTTTCCCGACCGATGAAGTCGCCCTTGTCCAGCTTCACGGTCCAGCCTAAGCCCGCCTCGAAAGGATTCACCGTCTCGTCCATATCGTTGCCCCACAGGCGCAAAGCCGCCTCCATGCGCGTCGCGTCGCGGGCGCCGAGGCCGGCAGGCAGCACGCCCGCTTCATGGCCGTGCGCGAGGATCGCGTCCCACGCTTCGCCGATGCGGTCGGAGTCGATGAACATCTCGAAGCCGTCCTCGCCCGTGTAGCCGGTGCGCGAGATCAGAGCGTGGACGCCGCCCACGTCTCCGTGGCCGAAACCGAAGTACGGGATGGCGTCGAGATCGTCGCCCTGCCACGGCAGGAGCTCCTGCGCGCGCGGCCCCTGAAATGCGAGGAGCCCGAGCTCGAACGTCCTGTCTTCGATCTCCACGCCGGCCGGCGCGTGGTCGCGCATCCAGGCGAGGTCCTTCTCGCGGTTGGAGGCGTTGACGACGACGAAGAACCCATCGGTGCCGCGATAGACGACCAGGTCGTCGACGACCCCGCCGCGCTCGTTGAGCATCAGGTTGTACTGCGCCTGCTTGTTGGCAAGCGGACGGACATCGTTGGTTACCAGGCCCTGCACGAATTCGAGCGAGGGGCCGCCGATGACGCGGAAGCGGCCCATGTGCGAGACGTCGAACAGTCCGGCTGATTTGCGAACGGCGAGATGCTCGTCGCGTATTGACGTGTACTGCTGCGGCATATCCCACCCGCCGAAGTCGACCATGCGCGCGCCGAGCGCGACGTGCCGGTCGTACAGCGGGGTTCGGTTCGTCGCCGTGACCCGTTACTCGGCTTCGATCACGTCGTCGACGTCGACCGCATCGGGCTCGATGAATGCAAGTAGCTCCTCGTCGTGGCGGCGACGGGCCTCGGCGACGACCTCGCTGACGTAGCGCGTCCGCTCGACCGACCACTCCAGCTTCTGCGCGATCTCGACCTCGGTCGGCGCCCGGTGGAGGGAGCGTGCAAGGAGGATCTCGACGCGCTCGTAGTCGGTGGCGGCGGCGACCAGCAGCTCGGCGTCGCGGACCGCGGCCGCCTCAGTGGCGAGCGCTGCGTCCATCTGCTCTCCCACCATCTGCTCGGCGAAGGCGGTGAAGTCGGGCTGGCCGCTCGCGCCGAACGCCTGCACCGCCTCGACGAGGCCGAGCGAGCCCTCCTGGACGAGGTCGGAAACCGAAAGCCCCCTGTCGCGCCTTGCTTCCGCCAGGCGGATGACCATGCCGAGCTGCGACGCGATCAGGCGAGACTGGCTCTGCCTGTCGCCGCCGGCGGATCGCTGCAACAGCGCCGCCTGCTCGCGCGCGGCAAACCGAGGAGCGGTGCTCGCCTGCTGGCGGAGGTCTCGCATCAGGGCCTCCTCCGCGTCCGTCCCAAGCGGCTCCGACGACATCCGCACGATTCTACGCGCGGCCCTGCAAGCGCCCGAACGGGCGAGGTTCCACGTTTTACATGGCCACCGAGGCGGCCTCTTGCCATACTCGGGTCATGCGCGGGGCGGCGCTGCGGCTCGGCTGGATGGTCTTTGCGGCGGCGGTTGCGCTCGCGCCGGCCACCGCTTCGGCCGGCTCGCCGCGGGTCGAGCAGGCCGACCTGAACGGCGACATCAACAACGTGATGTCGGCCTACATTCATTCGGCGGTCACGCGCGCCCAGGACGACCACGCCGACGCGCTCCTCGTCGTCATCAACACGCCGGGTGGCATCTCGACGTCGATGGACGAGATCGTGACCGATCTCCTCAATTCGAGCGTGCCCACGATCGCGTACGTCTATCCGAGCGGCGCCCGGGCTGCGTCGGCCGGCCTTTTCGTCGCCCAGGCCGCCGACGTCGTGGCCATGGCACCGGGCACCAACATCGGCTCGGCTCACCCCATCGACGCCACCGGAGGCAACCTGACCGGCGACCTCGGGGCCAAGGTCCTGAACGATGCCGTGACACGTGTGCGCAACCTCGCCTCGATCCACGGTCGCAATGCGGACTGGTGCGAGCAGGCGGTGCGCAACAGCGTGAACATCAATGCCGAGGACGCCGTCCGGATGCACGTCGCCGACGTCGAGGCGGACGGTATCCCTTCCCTGCTCCGGCAGCTCGACGGCCGCACGCTGCCCCGAGCAGGCGCGTCGCTGACGCTCCGCACCGCCAACGCCGTGGTCGAAGACTTCCCGATGCCGGTGTGGCAGGTCTTCCTGAACGCCCTGATCGACCCCACGATCGCGGCGCTCCTCATCATCGTGGCGGGCTACGGGATCATCACCGAGATGTCGAACCCGGGCCTCATCCTGCCCGGGGTGATCGGAGGCCTCGCGGCCGTGCTCGCGATCGTCTCGCTCGCGAACCTGCCTCTGAACATCGCCGGCGCGCTGATGATGCTGCTCGCACTGGTGCTCTTCATCGCCGACCTGAAAGCTCCGACGCATGGCTTTCTCAGCGGCGGCGGCGTCATCGCCCTCGTGCTCGGGATGGCGTTCCTGGTCGACACCGGACCGGTCGGCCTGGGCGTCAACCCGCTCGTCGCCCTAGGCTTCGGAGCCGTCACGTTCGCCTTCTTCGTCTTTTTCATACGCAAGGTCTGGAGGGCCAGGCGGCAGCCTGCCTTCGCCGCGGGCGACGCCATGGTCGGCGCGTTCGGCGAGGCCCGCGAGCCGGTTGCGCCCGAGGGTCTAGTCTTTGTCCGAGGCGCGCTGTGGCGCGCCACGGCAAGCGACCCCACCCCGATCCCCGCCGGCGCCTCGGTCCGCGTCGTCGGCCAGAAGGGGCTGGAGCTGACCGTGACGCAGACCAACGGCGAGGCGAAGGAGAAGAGCTAGTGGACATCGGCCCGCTCGTCGTGGTGATCGTCATCCTCGTCATCGTCCTGGTCGCCCTGTTCTCGAGCGTCCGCATCGCCGCCGAGTACGAGCGCGGGGTCGTGTTCCGCCTCGGCCGCCTGATCCCGCTCAAGGGCCCGGGGCTCTTCTTCATCATCCCGTTCGGCGTCGACCGCCTGGTCAAGATCGACCTGCGCACCATCACGCTCGAGGTGCCGCCGCAGGAGGTCATCACCAACGACAACGTGACCGCCAAGGTCAACGCCGTCATCTACTTCCAGGTCGTGGATGCCCGCCGGGCCGTGACCCAGGTGCTCAACTTCATCAATGCGACGTCGCAGATCGCGCAGACGACGCTCCGCGCAGTACTCGGCCAGTCGACCCTCGATGAGCTCCTCGCCGGGCGCGACCAGATCAACCAGAACCTGCAGAAGATCATCGACGAGCAGACCGAGCCTTGGGGCATCAAGGTCGCGGTGGTCGAGATCAAGGACGTCGAGCTCCCGAGCACGATGCAGCGCGCGATGGCCAAGCAGGCCGAGGCCGAGCGTGAGAAGCGGGCCAAGATCATCAACGCCGACGGCGAGTTCCAGGCCTCGCAGACGCTCGCCAACGCCGCCCGAGTGATCTCGTCCGAGCCCGGCGCGCTCCAGCTGCGCTTCCTTCAGACCATGGTCGAGATCGGCTCGGAGAAGAACACGACGGTCGTCCTGCCGCTGCCGATCGAGCTCATCCGGCCCCTCATCGAACACACGCCGTTGACCAGCGGAGCGCCGCCGGCGCCGCTTCCGGACAACGGCTCCAAGACCGCCTGACCGGCCACCTTCTTCTCGACGTCGCC
>CBJLKR010000176.1:0-5374 GCA_966423695.1 uncultured bacterium
AGAAAAGCGGCAGCAGCAGGCCCGCCGGGGGGGCGGCCACGCCCGCGAACCGCGCGACGACCTGTCCCGCCGGCCCGGGCAGCTGGCCGAACAGCGACGTGCCCGCCACGAGGAGGAGCACGAAGGCGTTGAGGTACATCACCCAGCTCAGGTCGCCGCGGCGCCACCACGCGCTCACATAGAAAGGAATCACCTGCCGCATAAGCGGTCCCTGCGAGCCGAGCGAGCGGAACATCCGTCTCGGCGCCAGGCCCGATACCGGGCGCGGCTGGCGCGGCGCCGGCCGGGGAGCGCCAAGAGGCTGTTCCATGGCCGCGATGTAGACCGACTCGAGCGTGGTCTCGCGCTCCTCCAGCTCGTGGAACGGCGCGCCCGCATCGGTCAGCTTCGCCTGCAGCGCGGCGGCGAACTCGGCGCGCTCGCGCGCCGGCGTGTCCCATCCCAGCGAGTACTGGAGCGTCGCGCCCTCTATCGAGTGGCTGAGCGCGTGCTCGGACAGCCACGCCTCCAGATGTGCGGCGTCGAGCGGCGGTTCGGCGAGACGGGCGACGAAGGTGCGGCCTCGCCCCGTCTCACGGCGGAGCTCGTCGAGCGTCCCTGCCTTCACGATCCGGCCCTCGCGCATGATCGCGATCGTGTCCGCCATCAGCTCCGCCTCGCCCAGCAGGTGCGTCGTGACGATGAGCGCCGCGCCTCGCTCGCGCTGCTCGCCGAGGTACACGCGCATGTCCGCGGCGGCGACCGGATCGAGCCCCGCCGTCGGCTCGTCGCAGAAGATCCAGTCGGGCTCGTGCAGGGTGGCCCGGACGAGCGCGACCTTCTGGGCCATGCCGCGCGAGTAGGCGGCGAGCACCGTGTCGGTGCGGTCGGCGAGGTCGAAGCGCTCGAGCAGCGCCCCGATCCTTCGCCGGCGTGCGCCTGCGGGCACGCCATACAGGAAGCCGAAGTGGTCGAGGTACTCGAGCGCGGTGTTGCGCCCGTACAGCCGCGCCTGGTCCGGCACCACGCCGAGGCGCGGCCGAATGGCGTCGAGCCGGTCGGGCACGCGCAGGCCGTCGAGCTCGATGACGCCCGCGTCAGCACGGAGGATGCCGCCGAGGCAGCGGAGCGTCGTCGACTTGCCGGCGCCGTTCTGGCCGAGAAGGACGAGGATCTGCCCGCGCTCCACGTGCAGGTCGACACCCGCGACGGCCAGGACGTCGCCGAAGCTCTTGCGCAGGCCCTCGACCCGGATCACGTCGGAGAACTCTGGGCTAGCGCGCCCCGTCAAGAAGCGGCTTGAGGCGGTCGCGGATCTCGAAGTTGATCTTGTCGCGGCTCCAGGTCGCGTCGAAGCGCACGAAGCGATCCGGTTCCGCGGCGGCGAGCCGTTCGTACGCCTCCGCGACCCTGCGATGGAACTCGAGCGACTCCCGCTCCATGCGGTCCTTGGACTTGCCCGCGGCCTCGTGGCGGCCCAGCCCGGCCTCGACGTCGCCGACCAGCAGGAAGGTCACATCGGGCTTCGGAAACGTCGCCGGCCATGGGGTCGCGACCCCGCGGCCGCCACCCTGGTACGCGAGCGTCGAGTCGTGGTAGCGGTCGGCGATCACGATCTGGCCCGCGGCCAGCGCGGGCTCGATGACCTCGGCGATCAGCTGCCGGCGCGACGCCATGAAGAGGTACATCTCGGCCTCGGGATCGATCTGCAGCCCTCGGTAGAGGAGCACGTCGCGGATCTGCTCGCTGAGCTCGGTGCCGCCTGGCTCGCGGACGAGGACAGGATCCTGCTTGGAGAGCCAGTCGGCCAGGAGCTCGGCCTGCGTCGTCTTGCCCGAGCCCTCGGTGCCCTCGAACGATATGAAGAGACCACGCTTCGGCATCAGCGGCGAAGTCTAAGCGGGCTGTTCGGGAGTTGGCGTGATTCGCAGCCTTCGCTGCGGCTCTTTGCCGGTGCTTCGGGCCGAAAGTTCGTTCTCCGCGACGAGCTGGTGCTGGAGGCGGCGCAGGTACGCGTTCTGAGGCGAGATCTCGACCGGACGCAGCGTCGTCTTGACCTGCCTGATGGCCGCCGCCGCCTCGGCGAGGGCCCGGGTCGTCGCGTCGTCCTGCTTCTCGACGCCGTAGATGCGGGTCAGCGCGTCTCGGACCTGGCCGACGGAGTTGCTCTTGAGGATGTGGATGGGCAGGCCGCGGCTCTCGGCCTGGCGCAGGCTGTCGGGCCGGCGCCGGTAGTGGTTTTTCAGCGTCAGCACAGCGCCGGCGCCGTCGAGGTTGCCGAGCACGCGCACGGGTAGCTCGAGCTCGCGGATCGACTGCTCGACGTGGTGCCGGCTGACGCCGTAGGGGAAGATCCCGAGAGGCTTGCTGTTCACAAGCGGCTGCGGCTCGGACTGGACGACCACGGGTGTGTCGACGTTGGAGATGACGCGCCCTTCGCGCGTGCGGACGCGGATCTTCGGCGTCGGCACCGGTCCGCGCAGCGCGCCGTCGACGACGTCCGCAAGCGGCATGTGGATGGCGACGCGGTCCCGGTCCTGGATCTCGACCAGCACGTCGAAGGTCGGCGGCGCCTTTCGCTCGAGCACCGACTTCTGCGTGCCGCGCCGCCGCGCCTCCTCGTCCGAAAGCGTGACGCTCTGGATTCCGCCGAGGAGGTCGTTCAGCGTCGGGTTGACGAGCAGGTTCTCGAGCGTCTGCCCATGCGCGGTGGCGATCAGCTGCACGCCGCGCTCGGCGATCGTGCGCGCCGCCGAAGCTTCGAGCTCGGTGCCGATCTCGTCGATGACGATGACCTCGGGCATGTGGTTCTCGACCGCCTCGATCATCACCGAGTGCTGCAGCAGCGGCGTCCTGACCTGCATCCGCCGTGCGCGGCCGATGCCGGGGTGCGGGATATCGCCGTCGCCGCCGATCTCGTTCGACGTGTCGACGATGACGACACGCTTCCGCAGCTCGTCGGCAAGAAGCCGTGCGCACTCGCGCAGCATGGTGGTCTTGCCGATCCCGGGCCGGCCGAGCAAAAGGATGCTCTGGCCGCTGACGACGATGTCGCGGATGATCTCGCCGGTGCCTGTGACGGCGCGGCCGACGCGCATGGTCAGCCCGACGATGCGGCCGGACCGGTTGCGGATCGCGGAGACGCGGTGCAGCGTGCGCTCGATGCCGGCGCGGTTGTCGTCGCCGAACTGGCCGACGTTGTTGGCCACGTGGTCGAGGTCGGACGCCGACACCGGGTGATCCGCCAGCAGCACCTCGCGGCCCGGCACGCGGGCCTCGGGCTCGCGCCCCAGGTCGAGGACGATCTCGAGCAGCTCGCGAGGATCGGTCCGCTCGTGCAGCGCGCGCGCCAGCTCGGGAGGTAGAGCGCGCGCGAGCAGCTCGATCTCCTCATCCCAGTTGGCGGTGCGGCGCGCCTGCGGCTGCGGCTCTCGGGCGGCGCTCATCCGAACGACGGCACCAGCCCTTTCTCGCGCACGGGTTTGGAGACCCGGACCGCGAGCTCCCTAACCAGCAGGAGCTGCGTCAGCAGGACGCTGAACCCACGCCCTCGAAGGGCGTCGATCATGTGCGAATCATAGTGACGGAGGCTCGACCAGGCCGGCGCGTCGGAGTCGCCGAGAAGGGAGATCCCGAAGTCCGCCAGCTCGGCCGGCAAAGGATGCTCGGGCAGGGACATGAACTGCAGCGTGTCCGGGCGCGCGCCCCCACCGCGCTGCATGCGCACCCAGCCGACCACCTCGATGCGGTCGACGACGTGCCCGCCGGTCGTTTCCCCCTTGTGCAGGGCGCCCCACTCGCGGTACGTCGGGGCCTCGACCTGCGAGACGCCCTGGGGCGTGACCTTTCGGTACAGCTGGTAGAGCTTCCGGTCGTCGCCGCGCTTGCCGGCGCGCAGGCCCATCGGGTAGTCGTCCGCACGCTGCTTGGGCCGCTCGCTGTACAGCACCTGCTCGGTCGCGTACTGCCGGAAGCCCTGGAGCCGGAACGCAGGCAGCAGCGCGTCGCGGTCGGGAAGGCGGACGAACAGCCGGAGCGCGCCGCGCTCCAGCGCCTGGTTGCACAGGTGCTGGACGAGCGCCGGCGCCACGTCGTCCGGATCGGCCTCGTCGGCGACCTGCAGGTTCAGGACCTGCAGGACGCGCGCGCGGCGTAGGTCGAGAGCCAGCGGCTGGCCCGACGCCTGGATGAAACCGACGACCTTACCCCCCTCTTCGGCGACGTACATGAGCGTGTCCTGCGCGAGCGGGAGAAGCGCGGACATGGTGAGGCTGAACAGCGACCAGAGCCGGGCCGCCGGCGGGCCGGTCTCGCTCATCCTGATCTCGGACGAGCGGTGCATCTCCTCGATGCGCGAGAGGTCCAACAGGCCAGCCGTGCGAACCTTCATCTTCCCGCTCCCGCGAGGCGCACGAATTCGCGGTGCAGGCGCAGGTCGCCGCTGAGCTCGGGGTGAAAGCCGAGCGCCGTGATCGCGCCTTGCCGCACGGCGACCGCACGGCCGTCGTGGCTGGCGATGACCTCCACGCCCCCTGCCCTCTCGACGAGCGGCGCGCGGATGAAGACGCCGGGAAATGTCTTGCCGTCTAGCCCCTCGATGCGCAGCGGCGTCTCGAAGCTTTCGACCTGACGGCCGTAGCCGTTGCGGCGCACGTCGATGTCGAGCAGACCGAGGCCCTTCTGGCCGTCCATCCCATCCGTGATCTCGTGCGCGAGCACGATCATGCCGGCGCAGGTGGCGAGCGTCGGCAGGCCGGCCGCGATCGCGTCGCGCAGCGGCTCGAGCAATCCGACGCGCTCCATGAGCATCGTCATGGTCGTGCTCTCGCCGCCAGGCAGGACCAGGCCGTCGAGACCGTCGAGGTCTTCCCTGGTGCGGACGAGGCGCGTCCGCGCTCCCACTGCCTCGAGCGCCTTGATGTGCTCGGCGAAAGCCCCCTGCATCGCGAGGACCCCGATGAGGGGCGACTTGCTCCGGGTCGGAGCGGAGCTACCAGCCTCGGGCAGCGAGCAGCTCGTCCTTCGGGATGGCCGGGATCTCCAGGCCGCGCATCGCTTCGCCCAGCCCGGCCGATACCTCGGCGATCACTTCGGGCTTGTCGAAGTACGTCGTCGCGGCGACGATCGCCTTGGCACGCTTCAAGGGGTCCTCGGACTTGAAGATGCCGGAACCGACGAACACGCCGTCGACGCCCAGCTGCATCATCAGCGCGGCGTCGGCGTGCGTGGCGATTCCGCCCGCGGCGAAATTGACGACCGGAAGCCGGCCCAGCTTCTGGCACTCGGCGAGCACCTCGACCGGCGCGCCGATCTGCCTGGCCTCGTGCACGAGCTCGGCGTGATTCATGCCCTGCAGCTTGCGGATGCCGGCATTGACCGCGCGCGCGTGGCGCAC
>CBJLKR010000177.1:0-5346 GCA_966423695.1 uncultured bacterium
TCGTGACCTCGGCGATGTTGCGGACCTGGCTCGTCAGGTTGCCGGCCATCAGGTTCACGTTGTCCGTGAGGTCCTTCCACACCCCACCGACGCCGCGCACGTGCGCCTGGCCGCCCAGCTTGCCCTCGGTGCCCACCTCGCGGGCGACGCGCGTCACCTCTCCAGCGAAGGCGTTGAGCTGGCCGACCATCGTGTTGACCGTCCGCGCCGTGTTCAAGAACTCCCCCTGGAGAGGGCGATCGTCGATCTTGAGCGGCATCGTCTGGGAAAGGTCGCCCATCGCCACCGCGCTGATCACGCGTGCGATCTCGGTGTTCGGGCGCGCCAGGTCCTCGGCGAGGTCGTTGACGGCGTCGAGCGTCGCCGCCCAGGGGCCGGCGCCTTGCCGCCTCGCCGAGCGGGTCACGCGACCTTCCTTGCCCACCTGTCGGGTCAGGCGCCTGACCTCGCGCTCGAACTGCTCGTTGGCCTCGATGATGGAGTTGAGCGCGGCGGCCACTCGGCCGGCCGACCCCGACCAGTCGCGCGGAAAGCGCGCTGAGAATTCCCCTCGCTGCACCGCGTCCAGGATTCGCAGCGCGACCTTGTGATCAATCGTGTCCGCGCCGTTGCCACGATGCGTCGTGCTCTTCATCGCCGTTCTGACTGCCATGTCTTCCTTCCTTCCTCGGCTATCCGTACGTCGTCGCGCGCGTCACAGGTTAAGCGGCACCCACAGCTCGACCTTCGTCCCCACGCCGGGCTCGCTCTCGATGCGGCACCAGCCGCCCGAGAGCTGCGCGCGCTCGCGCAGCGCGACCAGGCCGACGTGTCCCGGCACCCTGATCGACTCGGCGACCACGAACCCGGTGCCGTCGTCCTTCACCTCGACCCGGATCCCCCCGTCGACCTCTTCGGCGACGAAGGCGACGCGCGTCGCATGTGCGTGCTTCTCGACGTTGGTGATCGCTTCGTTGACGTTCTTGAGCACGATGCTTTGAATCGCGTGGGGCACGTTCGCAGGCAGGCGTAGATCGACATGCGACTCGATGCCCGCATGGACGCGCATCAACTCCAGGCGTTCGCTGATGGCCTGCCCGATGTCGTTGGGGGTTTGGTCAGGCTCGGGGCTGACATTGACCAGCAGCCGGCGCAGCGAGTCCTCGACCTTGCGCAGCGTCACCCGCAGCTGGTCGAGCTGCACGGCGTGGTGGTTGGAACCCGCGTCGGCGCGTATGCGCTCGAGCTGAAGCTCGGCGGCGGTCAACAGCTGAAGCGAGTCGTCGTGCAGCGCGGACGCGAACCGTCTTCGCGCCTCGTCGCCTCCGGCGGCGATGTTGTTGAGCAGGTGGCGCCGGGCCGCCATCGCCTCTTCGAGGCGGACGGCTGTCTGACCCAGCTCTTCCTCCGACTCCTTGTACTGCCACAGCATGCCGGCCACGGCGCCGGCCAGCCGGAGCAGCGACAGGTCGGCCGGGGTGAAGCCGTGGTCAGAGTCGTAGGCGGCGACGACGCCGATGCGGCGCTCGCCCGCGCACCATGGCGCGGCGATGGAGTTGCGAATGCCGCCGAGGCCACTCTCGTGCCAGAACGTGTCAAGGGTCGGCGCGGTTCCTTTCGCAAGGTGTACGTCATCGGCGAAACCTGGCTCTGCGCGCAGGCGCAGCTCGTGGATCGGCGAATCGTCGGGAAACCCGGCGGTCGCCGGCTGAACCGCCAGCGTTCCGCGCGGGCCGAGGCGCCAGAAGGCGGCGCGAGCGGCTCCGGTCTGGTCCGCGACCGCTTTCGACACACGGCCGAAGAACTCGGGGAGGTCCTCCTCGGAGTCGAAGTACGAGGACAGCGTTTGGACCATGCCTGCGGCACCCGCGTGCCGGTCCGCCGCGTTGCCCGGACGCCTGGTCCGAGCTCGCGGGACGTTGAGGGTGAGGTCACCCTCGTACGGCAGCGCCACCGATTCCACTTCTTTCCCCCTCGGGCCCGATTTTTCGACCTACATCAAATCGCCCCGGGGGTGGCGCCGTCGCCGTACAAGTGAGGTAGGCGGCGGCTGGATCTCTGACCCCTGAAACTGGCGTGCCCGCCTCTCGCGAGGGGGCACGTCTAAGAAACGCACGCGGAAAAAGAAGAAACCGGGCCCGCGAATTGCGGGCCCGGCAGGTTATTCAGTTGTCCGTCTGGTTGCTACTTGCGCCGCCTGCGGAGGCCGAGGCCGCCGAGCAGGAAGAGGATCCCGCCGACGAGGCCGCCCGCGATCGGTGCGCCCGTGGCCGCCAGGACCTGGCCTGTGCCGCCGGACGCCGTCGCGCCCGAGACTGTGCCGGTACCCGTAGCCGTCGATCCGCCGACAGTGCCGCCTCCACCCTGCGTTGTGCTGACGGTGTTGGCCGAGCCCGCCCCGGTCGAGCCGGTGCTGTTGCCGACCTGGGTGCCGCTGGCCGTGTTGGCCGAGCCCGCCCCGGTCGAGCCGGTGCTGTTGCCGACCTCGTCGACGTGGTCCCGGACGACCTTGACCTTCGTCTTGTCGTCTCCGTTGCCGGTCTTGCCGCCGGCCGTGTCACCACGGTTGTCGGCGTTGCCCTCGGTCGCTTTGTCCAGGGACTTCGCCGTGACTGTCGCCGGAGAAGCGCCGCTGCCGTTCGACTTGCCGGCTCCGTTGTCGCTTCCCTTGGGCGTGCCGTTCGCCTGCGCCGACGTGCTCACCTGCGTGGTAGCGCTCGCCTTCGCTGCCGCATTCCCGCTCGTCTGACTGCTGCCGCCGGTCGCGGCGCCGCTGCCAGTTGTCCCGCCTCCGCCCTTACCCTTCCCCTTACTGCCGTCTCCGCCGCCGCCAATCTGCTGGTCTTCTTTCGCCGTTGGGCTGTCGTGGCGATTCGCGACCGCTGAAGCACTCGTCTGATCGTGTGCTTTACCCTGACCGTGACCACTGTCCGCGGCCAGTGCAGGCGACGTTCGGGCCAGCATGAGGAGAAGTCCTGCCAACAGGACGAAAGCGCTCACCAAGAGCCGCCGCGAGTACGCGGTCAGACTCGAAAGATAAGTGCCTACCGATTCCAAATGCCCACCTCCACGAAATGGATGAGCGATTGCCTCGCCGCCGCTCCGCACACGGACCCCGCAGCCCCGGGGATATGTCGCGAAACGCCCCGCTCAGCGTTCCCTTAGTTGGGCAATAGCTTCGAATTGGAAACGCAAACTCCGTCACTAGTAACCATGGAGGCGGCGACCGGCGACGATGCCGTCGTCGGATTCGTCGAAGAGACGCTGGCCGGGAGCGGCTGGGAGATCGACGCCATCCGGCACCGCGTCGACAGGGTCGACCCGCCGGACTCCTACTGGTCTGTGTTCGCAGTCGACATTAATAAGGACGGGGAACAGCGCAGCCTGCGGCTCGTGGCTCGCGGCGCCTTGAACGCCGGCGCGTGGGAGAAGCTCAGCTCCAGGCTGCTGCGTCACGGCGCCGGCAATCGCTGCGATCCGATCGACGGAGTCGGCTACCCCAAGCTCTACCCCGAAACGTGGCATGCCTACTGGTTCTATCCATTCGACCCGTCGATGCCGGGCCTGCCGGAAGCGAACGATCCGGTGCGGATGGCGGCAGTGCTTCTCGGGTTCGAGCAGTACGACGGTGTGATCGAGGCCGCCCGCAACCTAAAGATCGAGCGCGTGCGCTATCAACCGGAGGTCGGAGCGATCCTGCGCTACACGTTCGACGTCAAGGGGACCCCGATGACGATCTTCGGCAAGGTTCAGCCGGGGCGGCGCGGACTGCGGACGACGCGTATCGTCGAGGGCCTCTGGGCGGCGGCGGCGCGCTATCCGGGATACCTCAACCTGCCGCGCCCGCTGGGCTTCGTCGACGACCTCGGCATGCTGATCGAGGAAGGCGTTCGCGGCAAGCCGCTGGGCACCAACCGCGCGAGCGCGGAGTTCGAGCTCCTTCCGGACGCCGCCGCGGAAGCGCTGGCCGTCATCCACGAGGCCCGGGTCCAGAACGACGAGCGCATCACCATCGAAGCGGAGCTGGCGCGACTCGACCAGGTCGCCGAGAAGATGGCCTACGTGCACCCGGACGGCCACTTCTTGCTGCGCGACCTCATCGCCCACATGCGCGAGCGCGTGGAAAAGACACCTCAAGAGGAGCTTCTGCCGACACACGGCGACCTCAAGTACGACCAGTTCGTCGTCCACAACGACAAGTACACGCTGCTCGACTTCGACTACTACGCCACCGCGGAGACGAGCTACGACCTGGGCAAGTTCTGCGCCTACATGCTGCCGTCGCGGCCGCGCGACTGGAAGGATTCGGCCGCCGCCGAGGAGGCGCGTGTGCGTTTCCTTCGCCGCTACGTCGAGCTTCGACCGCACGCCACGCTGCAGCGGTTCCCTGTCTACGAGGCTCTGCAGTTCGCCCTCCGTGCCATGACCGCGATGTGGATGCAGAAGCCGGGCTGGCACCGAACGGCGGAAACCTACCTGGTGATGGGTTTCGAAAGGCTGAAGAGCCGCTTCCCCTCGTAGTATTTCAGCCGCTGTTTACAACGCTTAACCCAAATCCCCGCACAATCATCGCCCCGCCCTTCGACACTCAGGCGCCATGCGGGTGGTGGCATCGGTCATGGGCATCCTCGTGTTCGCGATCCTCATCACGGGTGGTGTCGCGCTTGCGCACCGCCAGGCGCCGGCACACGCCCCGACGCTGACCGGTTCTCGGCAGGTCGTGACCGTTGTCGCCAACGGCCCCGGGGTGGACCCTCCGCACGTTATCCCCCCGCCGCCGCCGCCACCCAGCCCGACGGCACCGCCGGCCAACCCCTCCACCGGCGGCGCGGCGCCGGCGCGAGCGACGGGTCCCGCGCTGGTCGTCCGCACGACTCAGCAGGCCTTGATCAACAGCGACCGCGCGGCCAGCGGCCTGGCGCCGCTGACGTGGAACAACTGCCTGTACAGCGTCGCCCTCAGCAACGCCCGACGGATCGCCGCGGAGCGCCCCGCGCTCGGCTACATCTCGCACACGAACGGCCCGCAGGCCGACCTCTCGTGTGGCCTGGGCTATCGCGCGGGCGAGAACATCGGTGACTGGTCGCTCGGCGTCAACGACGCCCAGCTGAACAGCATGTTCATGGCAAGCCCGGACCACCGGGCCAACATCCTCGGCCCTTACCACTACGTCGCGACCGCCTGGGTCGTGGGGAGTGACGGGTGGGGATACATCGCCGTCGAGTTCAGCTGAGCGCCTGAACTCGAGCCGAACTCGCGCGCGGTGACCTCTAAACCGGTTTGTCGGGTAGGCCGAAGTAAGGCCGCGTTGATGCTCAAGTAGCGCTCGACCGCCCGATCGGGGCAGCTTCTCGCCGCCCACGTGAG
>CBJLKR010000178.1:0-5326 GCA_966423695.1 uncultured bacterium
GCGGCGTTCGCGATTGCCGGCAATCGGACGTTATCGGAACCAGGATTCGGCCCCACTGCCGGCACTCGCGCAGAATTTGGTGGTCGAGCGTCAGCGCCACAAGCGCTAACATCTTCTGCGCCATGAGCCGCGTAGGACGCGTATCCGTACCCACGCCGGCTCAGTCGCGCTAACAGCGACCACCCGGCCGGCACATCGAGACCAACCGAAACGATGAAACACGTCCCCATGCCGAAAGCCTTCGATCCACAGGCCATCGAGGCCGGCTGGTACGCGCGCTGGGAAGCCGACGGCCTTTTCGTCGCCGACGCCACCAGCGACAGGCCGAAGTTCGCCATGTGCTTCCCGCCGCCGAACATCACGGGCGAGCTGCACATGGGGCACGCGCTGCAGACGGCGGTCTACGACCTGCTCGCGCGCTACAAGCGCATGAAGGGCTTCGAAGTCCTTTTCCTGCCCGGCTACGACCACGCCGCGATCGCGACCCAGAACGTGATCGAGAAGCAGCTGGCGCGCGAGGGCACCAGCAAGGAGGAGCTCGGCCGCGGCGCCTTCGACGCCCGGGTGGACGCGTGGTACGCGGAGGTCGGCGCGACCATCATCAACCAGCTGCGACTGCTCGGCGCGTCGATGGACTGGACGCGCCTGCGGTTCACGATGGACTCGCGCTACTACCGCTCCGTCATGACCGCGTTCGTGGCCTTCTACGAACGGGGCTGGATCTACCGCGCTCCGCGGATCGTCAACTGGTGTCCGCACGACCGCTCGGCGATCTCCGACCTGGAGATCGAGTGGAAGGAACACCAGGACACGCTGTACTTCATCAAGTACCCGGTGGAGGGCGGCGGCGAGGTGACGATCGCCACCGTGCGGCCGGAGACGATGCTCGCCGACACCGGGATCGCCGTGAACCCACAAGACCCGCGCTACAAAAAGCTCATCGGCAAGACCGCGGTGCTGCCGCTGGTCGGGCGCAAGCTGCCCATCGTGGGCGACGAGGGGGTCGAGACGGAGTTCGGCACGGGCGCGCTCAAGGTCACGCCCGGGCACGACCCGCTCGACTACGAGATCGGACAGCGTCACGGGCTCGAGATCGTCAACGGCATGAACGAGGACGGCAGCATGCACGTGCCCGGCCTCGACTACGACGGCCTGCCCGCGCTCGAGGCGCGCCAGCGCATCGTCGCCGAGCTCAAGGCGCAGGGACTGCTGGTCAAGGAGGTGCCGTACACGCACGAGGTCGGTCACTGCGACCGGTGCCACGCCGTCATCGAGCCGCTCATCAGCGAGCAGTGGTGGCTGCAGATGGGCGAGCTGCGCGACGCCGCCGTGGCCGCATCTGACGCCGGCAGGGTGCGGTGGCACCCCGATCGCTACGAGCGCACCTACCTCGACTGGCTGCGAGGCCTTCGCGACTGGAACATCGGGCGCCAGCTGTGGCTCGGCCACCGCGTGCCGGTTTACTACTGCGCCAACGGCCACACGACCGTGGCGGTCGAGTCACCGGCCGCGTGCGCGGAGTGCGGCAACACCGACCTGCAGCAGGATCCCGACGTGCTGGACACGTGGTTCTCGTCGGCGCTGTGGCCGTTCGCCACGCTGGGCTGGCCGGACGAGACGGACGACCTCAAGGCCTTCTATCCGACGGACATCAACATCACCGCGCGCGAGATCATCAACCTGTGGGTGAGCCGGATGATCATGACCGGCCTGCAATTCATGGACGATGTGCCCTTCCGCGACGTCGTCATCCACTGCGTCGTGCAGACACCGTCGGGGCAGCGGTATTCGAAGTCGCGCGGCACGGCCCTGGATCCCCGCGTCCTGATCGACAAGTACGGCACGGACGCGCTGCGCGCATGGGCCACGTCGGTGGCGATGTCGACACAGGACGTGCGCTTCGACGAGAGCCGCGTCGAAGGCTACCGCCGCTTCAGCAACAAGCTTTGGAACGCGACGCGGCTCATCCTTGCGTCACCCGGTACGGCCACCGCGCAGGAGCCAGGCACGCTCGAATCGCGCGAGCACCTCGAGGACCGCTGGATCCTCTCCCGCCTTTGCGCCGCGACGCGCGCCGTCACCGAAGGAATCGAGAGCTTCACGTTCCAGGACTCGATCAACGCGGCGTACGCCTTCGCGTGGAACGAGTTCTGCGACTGGTACCTCGAGGCGGTGAAGGACCGGCTTCGCGACGGGGACATGGCCGCCCAGGACGTCGCGTACTTCTGCCTCGACAACCTGCTGCGCGTGCTCCATCCGTTCATGCCGTTCGTGACGGAGGAGCTGTGGTCGCGGCTTCCGGGCGCGCGCGACTACGTGATGCGGGCGGAGTGGCCCGAGCTTCACGACCGCTACGTCGACCCCGGCGCGGAGGAGGAGTTCGCCCTGGTCATGGCGATCGTGGAGGAGGTGCGTGGACACCGCCAGGCGGCGGGCGCGCCCCCACGCGGAGGGCGCCTGCACCTCGAGGGCTCGGTGAACGAGAGCATCGCTCGGCTTGCGGCGACGCTGGCGCGCGTCGATCTCGTCGACGTCCTGCAGGCCGAGGGCACGCCGCTCGCGGCCGCGCCAGGCCGCATCTCCTTCCCGGCCGGCCAGGGCGACGCACGCCGGGACAGGGAACGCAAGCGCCTGGCGGCCGACCTGGAGAAGGTCGAGGCCAAGCTTGCGAACGATGAGTTCCGCACGAAGGCCCCGGCCGAGGTCGTGGCCGGACTCGAAGACCGCGCGGCCGGAATCCGCGAGGCGCTGGAGCGACTGACCACCGGAGAATAGACGGCGTTCATGCCGCCGGCTGCCGTCGTCGCGCCCGTCCTCATCCCGCTGGCCGCGGCCGCGGTCATCGCCGCATTCGGGTTCGCCGGAGTGGACCTGGGCCACGCGGCCGCAGGCGCGGGCGCCTGGGGCGCTCTCGCCGCGCTCGTCGCGGTGTGGGCGCCGATCCGCTCCTCGTTCGAGCTGACACTTGGGCCCCTCGGCTTCGGTTCGTCGTTCGATATGCGCGTCGACGGCGTGTCGTTCGCCTTCGCCCTCATGGTCGCGACCCCGGCCGCCATCCTCCTCACGCTGCAGCCACGCCCCTGGGGCCAAAGCGTCGTCTCGCTGCTCGGCCTGGCCGCCTCTTTGGCGGCGCTCGAGGGCGGTGGCGCCGTGCTGACCGCGCTCGCGGGTGGGACGGCCGCGACGCTGGCCATGGTGCTGCTCGCCACGGAGGACCCGCGCGCAACGCGGCCGAGCTGGGCCATGCTGCTGGCCGGCTGGCTCGCGCTGAGCTGGTTCGGCGTCATCCTCCAGGTCGGAGGCGGCACCGCCGTCTATTCCGCCGTCCCGGTCGCCACCGTGACGGGTCCGCTGTTCGCGCTGCTGGCGGCGGCGGCCATTCTCGCGTCGTCGGTCTTTCCCTGGCGGACCTGGCCGTCGGCCGTGTGGTCGCGGCCTTCCCTGCGCGCCGCCGGCATCACGGTCGCGACCCTCTACCCGCTGGGTTTCTACCTGCTCGTGCGCGCGTACGAGCTGGGCGACGGCCGCTACCCGCATCCGCTCTTCAACGTCGCGCTGGGCGCCATCGGCATCGTGGGAGCGTTCGCGGCGGCGGCCCGCGCCCAGGCCGCGCCGACCCGGCGCGAGTTCCTGGGCGAGGTGGTCCCGGGCTTCGGCGGCTTTGCCCTGGCCGCGATCGCGCTCGGTACGCCGCTGGGACTTGTCGCCGGGCTCGTGATGCTCGCGACCGCCTCGCTTCTCGTCGCGGGGCTGGCGCTGCTTCCGGACACGGCCGGCACCGCCTCCCTGGTCATGATCGCCGCCGCGATCGGCCTGCCGCCGGGCATCGCCTTCGCCGCGCGCATCCTGGGCATCGCGGCGACGTTCGAGGCCGGCGATTTCCTCGGCTTGATCGGCGTCGCGGCGACGGCGACGTGGGCCACGTGGATGGTCGCCGGTGCGCGCGCCCTCGGCCTGCCGGGGGGCCGCGGCCATCCGGCCGCCGAGACCTCCCCGCGCGTGTCCCTGGCCGTCGCGCTGTTGAGCATCGTCGCCGGTCCGCTCATCGGCGCGGTCGAGCTCGGGCTCGCCGAGCCGGTGACCGCAGAGGTCATGCAGTCGTCGAGCGCCAACGTCACCGGTGGCTTCGCAAGCGTCGTCACGGTGGCGAGCGTCCTACCCGGGATCACGCTGCTCGCGCCCCTCCTCGTGTTCGCGACGATCGCCTATCTCATCGCGGGGACCTCCACGATCCGGACCCAGCCGCGGCCGGCGCTGCTCACCATGCCCGCCGCCGCCACGCTTGAGTGCATCCGCGCGTCGATGCGTTCGGCGGCGGTGCCCGAGCAGTACCGCAGCATCGTCAGCATCCGCAAGCTCGAGACCGCCGCCCTGGCGGCGAGACCGGTGCTGTGGCTCGGCGCCCTCGTCGCGCTCGCCTTCGCAGTGACCCGGTGATCGGCGGCGCGGCGGCGTTCGTCGCCTGGGCCGGCGCGTGCGCGATCGTGGTTTCGGACGCCCGGCGCGGCCTCGCCGCGGGCACGGCGCTCGCGGCCGTGGGGCTTGCGCTCGTCTCGGTCCAGGAGTCCGGTTGGGTGGTGGCCGCGATCCTCGCCGCCGGTGGCGCCGTGGCGGCGGGGCGTCGCTACGCGGCCGGTCCCGCGGGCTGGCGGGTCCTGCCGCCCGGCTCCACCCCGCGGCTCGTGCTCGCCATCGCCGCGGGGCTCATCGCGCTCTGGGTCGGCGTCTCCGTCATGTCGGGTTCCGGCGGCGGACTTCGCTTTGCCGTCCTCTCCGTCGTGGGACTCGCCGGCTGCCGGCTGATCACCAGCGACGACCCATGGGTCGCCCAGACGGCCGTCGCCGTGATCGCGCTCGCCGTCGCCGCCGGGGCCGGCCTGGGCTCGAGCGCACCTGGCGTGTGGCCCTACCTGGCCGGTGCAGTGGTCGCGGCCGCGGCGGTCTGGACCCCGTACAGGGCGCCGCGTGCTGCCTGAGGCGGCGGTCCTTCTCGCGCTCGGGGCGGTCGCGCTCGCGCTCGCCGTGGCCTTTGCCCCGCTCGCGGCGTCGCGACCGGCTCTGCTGGCCAAAGGGGGAGCTGGGCTGGTCGGCACGGCCGCCATCGCGGCCGCGCCCACCTTCGACATCGCGGTCCTGGTCCTCCTCGTCCTCGCGATCGTGCAGTCGGCCATCAGTGGACGGCGGACGTTCGCGACCTCGCTCCGGGCGCCCGTGGTCGCGGTCGGGCTCCTCGCTCTGGCGGCGGTGTTCGCACGCGTGCAGGGCCCGGACGTCCTGCAGAGGTTCGCCGCGGTCGGGCTCGGCGCCGGCCTGGCGGCGGCGGTCG
>CBJLKR010000179.1:0-5302 GCA_966423695.1 uncultured bacterium
CGTCCTCGACGTGGGCGACGGCGTGTTCGAGTTGAAGTCGACGAACGGCGACACCCACCTTGGCTGCGACGACTACTACCGCCGGATCGTGGACTGGCTCGCCGACGAGTTCAAGAAGCAGAACGGCATCGACCTGAAGGCCGACCGCCAGGCGCTGCAGCGCCTCACCGAGGCGTCGGAGCGGGCCAAGATCGAGCTCTCGAGCCGGCTCGAGACGACGATCAACCTCCCGTTCATCACCGCCGACCAGACCGGTCCGAAGCACCTCGAGATGACCCTCACCAGGGCCAAGTTCGAGTCGCTGACGTCAGACCTGACCGAGCGCACGCGCGGCCCGTTCCTCGCCGCGCTCAAGGACGCCAACATGACCCCGCAGCAGATCGACGAGGTCGTGCTGGTCGGTGGCGCCACGCGCATGCCGATCATCCAGCAGCTCGTCAAGGACCTGCTCGGCGGCAAGGAGCCGCACAAGGGCGTCAACCCCGACGAGGTCGTCGCCGTGGGCGCGGCCATCCAGGCGGGCGTCCTCAAGGGCGAGGTCAAGGACATCCTGCTCCTCGACGTGACGCCGCTTTCCCTCGGCGTCGAGACGCTGGGCGGGGTGATGACGCGGCTCGTCGACCGCAACACGACGATCCCGACCTCGCGCTCCCAGGTCTTCTCGACCGCGGCCGACAACCAGACGTCGGTCGAGGTCCACGTCCTCCAGGGCGAGCGGGAGATGGCGCGCGACAACCGCACGCTGGGCCGCTTCCACCTGGACGGCATCCCGCCCGCGCCGCGCGGCGTGCCGCACATCGAGGTCACTTTCGACCTCGACGCCAACGGCATCCTCAACGTCAAGGCGCAGGACAAGGGGACCGGCCGGGAGCAGCAGGTGACGATCACCGCGTCCTCCACGCTCAACAAGGACGAGGTCGACCGGATGGTCAAGGAGGCCGAGTCGCACGCCTCCGAGGACCGCGCCAAGCGTGAAGAGGTCGAGCTGCGCAACCAGGCGGACCACATGATCCACCAGGCCGAGAAGATCATCAAAGACAACGAGGCCCGCATCCCCGAGGACGTCAAGGGCGAGGTCAGCGCCAAGCTCGAGGCGCTGAAGTCGGCGGCCAAGGGCTCGGACACCAAGGACCTGCAGCAGAAGATGGACGACTTCAACGAGTCGCTCCAGAAGATCGGCCAGCACATCTACCAGCAGCAGGGCGCCGAGGCGGGTGCCCCGGCTGGCGGCGCGAGCGACGGGTCCGCCTCCGAACCGCAGAAGAAGGAAGGCGACGTCGTCGACGCCGACTACCGCGAAGTCAACTAGGTAAGTAATTTCGATCGAGGGCTCGGACTTCGGTCCGAGCCCTTATTTTTTGCCGCGTCTTGATCCATTGGTTCCGCGCCCGAAGCCGGCTGTGGGCCGTCGCCGGGCTGTGGACCGGCGTCCTCCTGACGGGCTTCAACGTCTACGCCGCGGTAGTGACGTACGTCCCGCAGTTCCTGGTCCGCAACGATTTCCGCCTCGCCTACGGCGCGGCGCTGAACGCCTGGCAGCACTGCTACGCGCACCTCTACGACCTGGCGCAGCAGAGGTCGGCGGTCGAGTCGATCGGCGCGTATTGGTCGCCGTTCATCAACCCGCCGCCGCTTGCGTGGCTCGGAACTCTCTTCCTGCCCCTGCCGTTTGGCGTCGCCATCGTGCTGTGGACCGTGCTGGTGTGCGCCTCGGCGCTGCTCGCGTGGTGGCTCGCCGCGCCTGGATCCGGCCTGGCTCGCGCCGCGCACCTCGCGCTGTTCGCCGGCCTGTTCCCGACGGCGTTCGGGCTCATGGTCGGCCAGCCGGTCGCGATCATCGCCGCCGCCGTGGCGGGGTCGTGGTGGCTGGCCCAGCGCGGACGCCCCGTCCTCGCCGGCATCGTCCTCAGCGTGGTCGCGATCAAGCCGCAGCTGGCGCTGCTCGTGCCCCTGTGCCTGCTGGTGGCGGGGCAGCGCCGCGTGTTCGCGGCGTGGCTGGCGGCTTCGGCCGTCATCGGCCTCGCCGCGCTCGTGCTCCTAGGCGGCGAGGGGCTGCAGCGCTACCGCGACGCGCTCTCGCTCGCGTCGCAGTGGGAGCCGACCCGACGCTATGCGATCGCGGGGCCGCTCGGGCTCGGCCCGCAGGTTTACGTGGTCGAGGCGATCGTCGTCGCCGTCGCGGTTTTCGCGGCGTGGCGACATCGCGAACGGGGGACGGCGATGCCGGTCGCGATCGGCATCGTGGCGTCGCTGCTCTTCACCCCCTACGTCGGCTTCCAGGACTTCGCCATGCTCGTCGTCGCGGGCTGGCTCGTCCTCCGCTCGGGTGCGACCCCGGTGCAGGTCGGGCTCATGATCGCCGGCTACGCGTTGCTCGAGCTGGCGCTGGTCGTGCTTGCCGTGCCGATCCTCGTCGCCGAGGCGGCGTTCTTGGTGTCGCTGGCCTGGCCGGCCACGGATTCCGCGCGCCTGTCGCCAAGCGAGCGCTTTGGGGCCGCACCAGACGTGCGCATGACGCCTGGCGTACGGAATGAAGGCTGAGGCTGCTTGGAGCCGACGGTGGGATTCGAACCCACGACCTGCCACTTACGAGGCGGCTGCTCTGCCAGCTGAGCTACGTCGGCGCAACGAGAATTTCGCCACCACACGCGTAATCGGGGTGTAGGGGGAAAACCCTAGTCTAAGATCGGGTGGGGATGCGCACACTCGACGTGGAGCGGCTCGCGGCCGGCGACTACTCCTTGATCAAGCCGCTGCTGGTCGAGCTTCACCTCGGCGAGCAGATCCACTACGAAGACCACCCGCAGCTGCCGCGCGAGGAGATCGAGCGCCACCTCGCGTCGGTGCCGTCGGCGTTCACAGGCGAGAACGTCATCTTCGCCGTCCGGGACGAGGTCGGCAAGGTGATCGGGTTCTGCTGGATCGTCCTCTTCGACCCCGGCACGGGGCTCGAGGGTGAGGTCGCCGAGCTCTACGTCGCCGAGGGACATCGCGGTCGCGGAATCGGCGAGATGCTCGTGCGCCGGGCGACCAGGCTGTTCGCCGAGCGCGGCGTCACCCTCGCGTATGTGTGGACGCGGCCGGACAACGAGGCGGCGGTGCACCTCTACAGCTCGGCGGGGTTCGAGCCGAACCGGCAGCTCGTCATGACCTGGTACCCGCTCGACACCTCGAACGGCTAGCCACACCTAACATCAGGCCCATGCGCCTCGTCGTGGCCGTCGCGGCCGGGTTGCTCGTCACCGTCCTCGTCAGCGCCGGCGTCACGCTCGCCGTGCTGCGCATCCAGTCGCGCACGAACACGCAGGAGGTCAACCTGCGCCCCGGCGTCACGCTGACCCAGGACTCGGCCATCGTCCAGGCGGCGGCCAAGGCACGTCCCGCGGTCGTCTCGATCGTCACCCAGCAGCAGCCGGCCGTCGTCCGCGGCTCCGGATACCTGGCGACCAGCGACGGCTACATCGTGACCAGCATCGACGTCATCGCAGGTGCGCACGGCATGACCGTGCTCGTCCCCAGCGACGCGACCAAGCACGACGCGAGGCTCGTCGACTACGACTGCCAGACCGGGGTCGCGGTCGTCAAGATCGACAAGGTCAACGGCCTGCCCACGCTCGCCTTCGCCGACCCGAACGCCCTTCAGCAGGGCCAGGTCATCGTCGCCGTCGGCGGCCCGATCGACGGCGGCGCCGTGACGCCCGGTTATGTCAGCGCCATGCATCGCGTGACGTCGTCGCGCGACCCCGTGAACGCCGGCCACACGCTCGAGTTCAGCGACACGATCCAGACGGACGCGAGCATCGACGACGGGACGGCGGGCGGTCCGCTCCTCAACGTGAGCAGCCAGGTCGTCGGCATCGCGATGGCCGCCTCGGCGACGGAGGTCGCGGGGTTCGGACTCAACGTGGCCGATATCCAGGACGACGTGCAGCAGATCCTTTCGACCGGCCAGGTCGTGGTTGCGTCTCTCGGCGCGACGACCGGCGACGTCACGCCCGCCGAGGCCGCCCTCGAGGCCTTGCCTGAGGGGGCGCAGGTCTTGACCGTGGACAAGGGCGGACCGGCCGCGGCCGCGGGATTGCAGGCCGGCGACGTCGTCACCCAGCTCGACGACGTCAAGCTCGACTCGGCGCATCCGCTCTCGCTCCTCCTCCGCTCGCGCTTCCACGCCGGCCAGAGGGTCACCGTCACGTACACGCGCAGCGGCAGCTCGACCCAGGCCGAGCTCACGCTGACCGCCCAGCACCCGGCCTGCTCGTGACCTCCGTGATGTCGGGCGGCGTCCGGGAGGAGATCGAGCAGGCGCTGGTGGCCGGAGTACGCCGGCTTGGCGTCGAGGGCGAGCTTCCCGACCTCGAGCTCGGCCGGGCCAAGGTGCCGGCGCACGGCGACTACGCGAGCTCCGCCGGCCTCAAGCTCGCGCGCCTGCTGCGCGAAAGGCCAGACCAGATCGCGTCCCGGCTGGCCGGCGTGATCACGGCGCCGGACGGCGCGTTCACCGCCGAGGCGTCGGGCGGGTACGTCAACTTCCGCATGACCGACGGCTGGCTGCGCCGCCTGGTGGCCCGCGTCGAGCCCCGCTACGGCTCGAGCGACCTCGGCCACGGCGAACGCGTGCAGGTCGAGTTCGGAAGCATCAACCCGACCGGGCCGCTGCACATCGGCCACGGTCGTGGCGTGACGGTCGGCGACTCGCTTGCGCGCCTCCTCGCGTTCACGGGCCATGCCGTCCACCGCGAGTACTACGTCAACTCGGACAACACGCAGACGCGCCGCTTCGGAGCGTCGGTCTTCGCCCGGCTGCACGGCCAGGAGCCGCCGGAAGGCGGGTACCTCGGCGACTACGTCTCCCAGATCGCCGAGATGGCCCGGCGCGATCTGGCCGGGATCGAGAACGAGGCCGAGGGCCAGGCCGAGCCAAGGCTGCGCCGCTACGCGATGGAGAAGGTGATCGAGCAGATCCGCGCCTCGGTCGCCCGGCTCGGGGTGCACTACGACGACTGGTTCTGGGAGGACACCGTCTGGACGTCAGGCCTGGGCAAGGAGGCGATCGACCGCCTGCGCGGGTCCGGCCACCTGACCGAGCGTGACGGCGCCCTGTGGTTCGGCGACCCTGACGAAGAGGGCGAGGAAGAGCAGCGCGTCGTGATCCGGGCCACCGGACAGCCGACGTACTTCGCTTCGGACCTCGGTTACCTGCTCAGCCGGTTCGAGCGGCGCGGCTTCAACCGCGTGATCGCGGTCTGGGCCGCCGACCACCACGGATACGTGCAGAGGATGAAGGCGGCGGCCGAAGCGCTCG
>CBJLKR010000180.1:0-5301 GCA_966423695.1 uncultured bacterium
GTACAGCAGGCGGAGGTAGTAGTAGACCTCCGTCACGGTGCCCACCGTGGAACTCGGGTTCTTGGACGTGCCCTTCTGGTCGATGGAGATCGCGGGCGACAGTCCCTCGATGATGTCGACGTCCGGCTTCTCCATCTGGCCGAGGAACTGCCGCGCGTACGCGGACAGCGACTCGACGTAGCGCCGCTGGCCTTCGGCGTAGATCGTGTCGAAGGCGAGCGACGACTTCCCCGAGCCCGAAAGGCCGGTGAAGACGACGAGCTTGTCGCGCGGGATCGAGAGGGTGACGTTCTTGAGGTTGTGCTCGCGCGCGCCCCGGATGGTGATCTGGTCAGTCGGCATTCAAGAGACCCTGGCTCATTCCTTCTTCCTCGTGATCGCAAACGTGCCGCTGGCCGTCGCCACTAGCCGGCCGCCCGGCCCCTCGACGCGGCACTCGGTCACGGCCGTGCGCCGTCCGGCGTGGACGACCCGCCCTCTCGCGCGCAGCGTCTCCCCCACCTTCGCGGCCGAGATGAAGTTGAGCTTGAGGTCGAAGCTCATGGAGCGCGAGACGGCCGGTTCGATGGTACGCAATGCGCGACCCATCGCCGAGTCCGCCAGGGCGCTGATCATCCCGCCGTGGACGTAACCCATCGTGTTCGCCATCTCCGCCGTGGGGACCATCTCGATGACGGCGGCGCCGTCTTCCAGCGCCACCTCATGGATGCCCAGCCAGGTCCAGGCCGGAGACACGCTGTGCGGACGGGCGCTACTCACGACCCTGGCCTTCCGGCACGGGCATGCAGGTAGAGGATGCCCGCGCGACCAGGCGCTCCTTGTCGTCGAACACGTCGGCCTCGCTGAACAGCAGCGTCTGCCGCATCTCGATCACCCGGCCCACGGCGCGCAGCGTGCCCTCGATCGCGGGACGGACGAAGTTGATCTTGAGCTCGATCGTCGTGTTCCAGACCCCGTCGGGCTGCAGGGTGGCCAGGGACATGCCCATCGCGGCGTCGGCGATCTGGGTGATGACCCCACCCTGGACGACGCCGCCGCCGTGCCTGTGCTCGGGGCCCGCCACCAGCTCCAGGACGACCCGGCCGGGCTCCGCCTCGGTGATCCGGGCGCCAAGGGTCTCCATCCAGCCGGCCGGCGGGGCCTCGAGGAGCGCCTTGGCTCTCGCGAGGTTTTGAACACGTTCGAATTTGCTTGACTTTGCAGTTTCGGTCATCTAGGCTTCAAGTTGAACATGTTCAAATTCAGCGAACTGGGGTGATAGCAATGGATCTCCGTCTTGTCGACTACGTCGTCTACATCGCCGCGAGCGTCGGGCTCACGATCTGGGTCGGGCGCACGCTCTACCGCAACGGCCGGCCGTTCCTGGTCTCTGTGTTCAAGGAGGACGGCCTGGCCGACTCGGTCAACCACCTGCTGGTGGTGGGCTTCTACCTCGTCAACTTCGGCGCGGCCGCGATCCTGATCAACGCCGGCGGCAGCCCCGGCAACGTGCCGGACATGATGAAGCAGACCGTGACGCGGATCGGCGTCGTGCTTCTCGTGCTCGGCTTCATGCACTTCAACAACCTCTTGATCCTGCGCGCGATCCGGCGCAGGGACAAGCCGATGCCGCCGATCAACTACAACCCGTACAAGACCGCTCCGGAGGCCTAGGCGAGAGCCGTGGCGATCGCGCTTCCGAAAACCCGGCGCGGCGAGACCTCGAGGGCGGCCATCCTGGGCGCCGCCCTCGACCTCTTCCAGGAGCGCGGCTACGAAGCGACCACAATGCGCGCCATCGCCGCCCGCGCCGGCGCATCCCTGGGCAGCTCCTACCACTACTTCCCTTCCAAGGAGCACCTGGTCCTCGAGTTCTATCGCCACACGCACGAGCTGCACCTGGAGGCCATCGCCCCGCTGCTCGCGCGCGAGAAGGACCTGACCGTCCGCCTCAAGGGCACGATCCGCGCCGTCATCGTCACGTGCGAGCCGTTCCACGCGGTGGCCGGCTCGATCTTCAGCACCGTCGCCAACCCGTCCAGCCCGCTGAACCCCTTCGGTGGCGCGGCCAAGCCTCTTCGCGACGAGGTCGTCGCGCTCTACGCGGACGTTGTGAAGGGGTCCGACGCGCGGGTGCCGGCCGATATCGCCGAGATGCTGCCGTTGACGCTGTGGCTCTACCAGATGGCGATCCTCTACTTCTGGATCTTCGACCGCTCGCCCGGGCGCCTGCGCACGCTCGAGGTGATCGACGAGACGGCCGAGCTCATCGTCCGGCTGCTCAGCCTCGCCAACCTTCCGTTGCTGCGCGGCTCGCGCAGACGCATCCTCGGCCTGATGACGAGCGTGGTCGAGCAGCAGCACTAAGGGCCGCGTCGCGTCCGCCGCCAGTTGCGCACCTGCGTCTTCTGCTTCGGCGCCGCCGCGATGGCCATCGCCACGTCGGCGTCGTCTTCCTTCGTCTCGAGCTCCCCGGAGAGTCGCCGCCGCAGCATGATGATTCGGTCGCGCACGCGCGCCGCGTCCTCGAACTGCAGCTCCTTCGACAGCCGGCGCATCTCCTTCTCCAGGTCGCGCACGATGGCGAGCAGGTCCTCGCGCGGGACGCCCGCGCCGGCCATGATCTCGACGGCGTCCGCCTGGAGATCGTTCTCGTTGATCTCGAGCGCGTAGATCGCCTTCTTCACCGACTCGGGTGTGATCCCGTGCTCGGAGTTGTACGCGACCTGCCGCGTGCGCCTGCGCTCGGTCTCGTCGAGAGCCTGGCGCATGGAGTCGGTGATCGAGTCCGCGTACATGACGACATGACCTTCGACGTTGCGCGCCGCCCGGCCGATGATCTGGATGAACGAGCGGTACGCGCGCAGGTAGCCCTCCTTGTCCGCGTCGAGGATGCCGATGAACGCCACCTCGGGCAGGTCGAGACCCTCGCGCAGCAGGTTGATGCCCACGACGACGTCGACCTCGCCGGTGCGGAGCGCCGTCAGCACCTCGATGCGCTGCATCGCGTCGAGCTCCGAGTGCAGGTAGCGGACCTTGACGCCGTATTCGCGCAGGTAGTCGGCGAGATCCTCGGCGAAGCGCTTCGTCAGGGTCGTGACCAGCGACCTCTGCCCCATCTCCGTGCGCTTGCGCACCTCGGCGAGGAGGTCGTCGATCTGGCCCTCGGTCGGGCGGACCTCGACGGTCGGGTCGACCAGGCCCGTCGGCCGCACGATCATCTCCACCGTCCGCTGCGAGCGCCGCATCTCGTACGGACCGGGCGTCGCCGAGACGTAGATGACGTTCCGGGCGCGCTCCTCCCACTCCTCGAAGCTCAGGGGCCGGTTGTCGAACGCGCTCGGCAGGCGGAAGCCGTACTCGACCAGCGCCGCCTTGCGTGAGCGGTCGCCGCCGAGCATGCCGCCGATCTGCGGCACCGCGACGTGGGACTCGTCGACGAAGATCAGCGTGTCTTCCGGCAGGAAGTCCATCAGCGTGTAAGGCGCTTCGCCGGGCTGCCGGCGCGTGAGGTGACGCGAGTAGTTCTCGATCCCCGCGCAGGTTCCGGTCTCCCGCAGCATCTCGAGGTCGAAGTTCGTACGCTGACGCAGGCGCTGCGCCTCGAGCAGCCGGCCGTGGTCCTCGAACCACTTGCAGCGTTCCTCGAGCTCGACCTCGATGTCCGCCATCGCGAGACGGAGCTTGTCCGCGGGCGTGACGTAGTGCGACGCGGGGAAGATCGTGAACTGGTTGCGCGAGCCGAGGATCTCGCCCGTGACCGAGTCGAGCTCCTGGATGCGCTCGACCTCGTCGCCGAAGAACTCCACGCGGTACACCTTCTCCTCGTTCGCCGGCACGACGTCGACGACGTCGCCGCGAACTCGGAAACGCAGGCGGGCGAGGTCGTAGTCGTTGCGCTCGTAGAGCATCTCGGTGAGCTTGCGGAGGAAGACCTCGCGCCGGACCGACATGCCCTTCTCGACCCGCAGCGACTCGCCCATGTAGTCCTCGACCGAGCCGATGCCGTAGATGCAGCTGACGCTCGCGACGACGAGGACGTCGCGGCGCGTGAGCAGCGACTGCGTCGTCGAGTGCCGCATGCGGTCGATGTCCTCGTTGCGGCTCGAGTCCTTCTCTATGTATGTGTCGCTGCGCGCGATGTAAGCCTCGGGCTGGTAGTAGTCGTAGTAGCTGACGAAGTATTCGACCGCGTTGCCGGGCAGCAGGCGTCGGAACTCGGCACACAGCTGCGCGGCGAGCGTCTTGTTCGGGCTCAGGACCAGCACCGGTCGCTGGAGCTCCTCGACGGCCCAGGCCATGACGTTGGTCTTGCCGCTGCCCGTCACCCCGGCCAGCACCTGCTGGCTGAGCCCGGCGCCGACTCCGTCGACCAGCTGCGCGATCGCCTGCGGCTGGTCGCCGGCGGGCTTGAAGGGTGCGTCGACACGAAATGGGCTTGGCAAGTGAGTTCGGGCTCTCAATTCTAAGGCGCACAAACGTTCGAAACACGGTCGCCCGCGGAGGCGGGGCGTTACCCAGTCAGTAGCCCATTTCAGAGGAGGTACCTGTCCGATATGAAGGATGAGATCAAGGGCAAGTTCGACGAGCTCAAGGGGAAGGCCACCGACGACAAGTCCGAGGAGATGAAGGGCAAGGCCGAGCAGACCGGCGACAAGTTGCGCCGCAACGCCCGCGACCTGCGCGACGACCTCAAGGACACGACGGACCGCCGCGCCGGCGAGCCCGACGACGCCCGCCGCTAGGGCAGCTCGCTAATCCCTTCCGGAGACGACGCGGTGGCCGCGGAGTAGATCCGCCGGCCACCGCTCTGTTTGCGAGCTAGGGGAGGCTGAGGATCATCGCTTCGACGATGGTCCCGGCCTCCAACCCATTGTCGCCCGCAGGCACACGCACCAGAGCGTGCGCCCCGGCCAGCGACATCAAGCGCGAGGACGACTGAGAGCCGGTCGTGTCGGCGACCAGCTCTCGTCCCTCGCGTCGCAGCGTCACCCTCTGGTACTCCGTGCGCTCCGGCGTCGGTCTCGCGTCGTACGCCAGCCGCACCGGCAGCAGCGGCCTGTGCAGCTGAGCGAAGCCCTGCATCTTGCGCAGCGCCGGCCGGACGAACACCTCGAAGGTCACGAGCGACGAGACCGGGAACCCGGGCAGGCCGAAAGCAACCTTGCCGCCATCGAGGGTGGCGAACGTGAACGGCTTGCCCGGTTTGAGCTTGACCCGCCCGACGTGCACGGTGCCGAGGGATTCGAGAAGCGGCTTCACGAGGTCGTGGGTCCCGACGGACACGCCGCCCGACGTCACCAGCGCGTCGGCGCGGCCGAG
>CBJLKR010000181.1:0-5174 GCA_966423695.1 uncultured bacterium
GGTGCGCGCGGCCGGGCTTGCCGGGTGCGTAGTTGGCGAAGTAGTTGAAGGGCTGGTGGTGAAACTGGAACACCCTGTTCGGGCAGTAGGGATAGGCCGGGTTCGGAGCCGACTGCGGGTCGGTGCACGTGCCCGGCGTGTTGCCGTTGGTCCAGCCCGGTGCCCCGACGTCGCCGTCGGCGTTCGACCATCCGCCCGAGTACCAGGCCCAGGTCACGCCGGCCGCCGTCAGGCGGTCACCGATCGTCGGCGCGGTCTGCGGTGGCAGCTGCGTGCTGCCCTTGAACGGCTGGTAGGCAGGCTGGATGGTGTTGACCGCGAAGTCACCGCAGGCGACGTTCGGGTTGGTGGTCGCGAGCCCGCAAGCCTGCGTCCCGGGCCTGTCCAGGACCGTGGTCGTCGGCGTGTAGAGCGGGTACGTCGCGTTCGGGAACCCGTTGGTGTCGACGATCGAGTGCTGGCCGGCAGGGATGCCCGGCCACGTGGGCGTCGCCGCCGCGATCAGCCACTGGTGATTCAGGAAGGAGCCGCCGAACGCGCCCTGGAAGAAGTCGTCGGCGATCGCGTAGTGCGGAGCGCCGTCGCTGTGCAGGTAGCGGTAGATCGGCAGCTGCGTCGTGTCGTAGTAACCCATGGCGAGCCCGACAGCATCGCTGCCGGTGACATAGCGGTCCTGCGCGCCGCCGTGGAGCTGGTACTGCTCCTGGTAGAAGCGGTGCACGATGTCCTCAGTGCAGCCGCCCGGCAAGTTCGCGGCGGCGGGCAAGCTGCCGTGTGGGAAGAAGAAGCCCGGCTGGGGACAGGTCTGCGCGCTGGACGGAATGTACGTGCCGATGTCGAACGGCTGGTTCGTGAAGTGGCTGGTGATGGTGCCGTCCACGCAGTCCGCGGGCTGCGGCGGCGACTTGAGGTTCACGTCGTTCTGGAGCAGGCAGGAGTAGGTCACCCCGTTCTGCCGGACCTGGGCCATCTGCCCCGGCGTCGCGTTGGCGCGGCCGTTGACCCCCTCCCACCCTCCGTAGAGGTTGTCGAAGCTGTGGTTCTCTTCGTAAATCACCACGATGTGGTTTATGCCGGCGAACTTCTGATCCGCCCCGGCCTGGACCGATGTCAGTCCAGGACCGGCGGCCATGACGTTGAGCGAGCCGAGGGCGAACGTGAGCGCGCGGCGTAGCGACCGAGACATACGCAAGCCTCCCCTTCAGAACCCCGTGTCCAATCGCTGAAAAGCGGCGCCTAGGAGTCTATGCGGGTTCGGGGAAAAGGCAAGTGAGGGTCTGGTTATGAATCGGGTCCGAGGTGCCTCGTGAACCAGGCGACGATCCGCTCGATCCTGTCCTGCCGCCGGTCGGGCCGCCCGATCGCCAGCATGACGTGCGTCTCCTGCGGATAGCGGACCATCTCGACTTCCTTGCCGAGCGTACGCAGGATGTGGAAGACCATCTCGCTGTTGCCCGGCGGGCACCGCATATCGTTCTCGGCGTGCAGCAGCAGCAGCGGCGTCGTGTTCCTGTGCATGTTGTAGAAGGGCGAGCGCTTGAGGAACCTGTCGATGTCCTCCCACGGGTTCTGCGTCTCGATCGCCCTGCGCCCGATGTAGCGGCCGAAGTCTGATTCCGCCCACTCGCCGAGCAGGTCGGTGACCGGGTTCTCGCTGACTGCGGCCTTGAACACACCGGGGTGGTTCGCGATCATCCAGTTGGTCATGAAGCCGCCGTAAGAGAGGCCCATGATCCCGATCCTGTCGCGGTCGGTGATCCGCTTCTGGTCGACCGCCCAGTCGATGACCGCGAAGAGATCGCTGCCGTCCGGGTCCCCCCACGCCCCTTCGAGGTCTCGGGCGTAACTCTCGCCGTAGCTCACGCTGCCGCGTGGATTGCAGTAGGCGACATGGATGCCGGCGTCGGCCAGCGCATGCATCTCCAGCCAGGGGTGCGGACCGAAGCTCGAGTTGGGGCCGCCGTGGACGTCGATGACGAGCGGCGCCCGGGTCGTGAAGTCGTTGTTCGCCGGCACGATCCACGTGTCGATCTCGTGCCCGTCTTGGTGCCTGATCTGGACGTGCTCGATGTTGCGCGCGAAAGGCGCGTACCAGGTGGCGCCGTCGCTGGTGAGCCTGCGGAGCTTTCCGCCCTCGATCGCGAACACGTCGTTTGGGCTGTCGGCGGTCGCGGCGACGACCGCCACCTTGCCGCCGCCGGCCGCGATGGAGCTGCAGACCGCGTCGGGCTTCGCCAGCGCGTCGACGGCGCCGCCGGTGGCGAACCGGTACGGGTGCGCGTAGCCGTGGTGGGAGACGAGCGCGAGCAGACTGCCGTCCTCCTCGTAGAGGAGCGGAGGCGCGCCGAGCTGCTCCTGGTCCTGGTAGTCCCCGTAGCTCGTGACCTGGATGTTGAGCCCCATCTCCGCGGCAAGGCGGCCTTTGCCCACGACGTGAAGCTCGAGGTCGGCCCAGCCAGGCGAGCCTTCCCTGTCGCTGCCGAGGTAGGCGATCTCCTTGCCCGGCGCCCACGCGAGCGCCAGCGTCCCGCCTTTCAGGTGGGCGACCTTCTGCGGTTCCCCGCCTTGGGCGCCCACCACCCAGACCGAGTCGATCTCCTCGAGGCCGCGCGTCTCGCTGCGGTCGGCGAGGAAGGCGATCCGGTCTCCATCGGGCGACCAGGCGGCGGCGGAGACTCCGTAGTCCGGGGCCGTGATCCGCACCGGCTTGGGGTTTTCGACCTCGGTGACCCAGAGGCTCGCGTACTCGTCCCTGACACCCGCGCCGTCGAGGCGCCACGTGTAGTCGCGGATGCGGCGTCCGACCGGATCACTTTCGTCACCGATGAGGAAGCGCTTCTCGCCCGAGCCCGCGATGAGGAGGAGCTTTGTCCCATCGGGCGACCAATCGGCGGCGCCGACGCCGCCCGCCAGGTCCGTGACCTGCGTGGGCTCGCCGCCCCGCGTGCCGATCACCCAGGCCTGCGGCTTGCCGCTGCGATCGGAGATGAAGAGGAGCCTCGTGCCGTCTGGTGAGAACCGCGGGCGGCCGTCGTTGGCATTCGCGGCGGTGAGCTGCTCGTGCCGCCGGCCCTCGAAGTCGGTGCGCCACAACCGGCGCGCGTACTTGCCGCCCTCGACCGTGCGCTTCACGTAGACGATCGACTCGCCGCCGCGCGCGACCGCGAGCGCTCCGACCACCACCTGCTCGTGCACGTGCTTGCCCTCGAACCGCTGTATGGCCTGTGCCTTCTCTTCTCTGGTCTCGAGCGTCTTCATGTGGTTAGCATGCACCCAACTTGGAGGGGCTGGAAAAGCTCGTCTGCGAGCTGGTGGCCATCGAGTCGGTGAACCCGGACCTGGTCCCGGGCGGCGCCGGCGAGGCCGCCATCGCGTCCTTCGTCGCGTCGTACCTCCGGCACATAGGCTGCGAGGTCTCGGTGCTCGAGCCGGTCGGCGGGCGGCCTTCGGTCGTCGGCGTGGTTCGCGGGTCCGGCGGGGGCCGGTCGCTGATGCTCAACGCGCACATGGACACGGTCGGCGCCGGCGGGATGGCGGACCCGTTCCTGCCCGTGGTGCGCGACGGGCGCGTCTACGGCCGCGGCGCGTACGACATGAAGGGGTCGCTGGCCGCGATCATGCTGACCGCCCGCGAGGCGGCGCGCGCGAACCTGCGCGGCGACCTTCTCGTCTGTGCGGTCGCGGACGAAGAGGTCGCTTCGTTCGGCACCTCGGCGGTGCTGTCTGAGTTTTCCGCGGACTTCGGGATCGTGACCGAGCCCACGGGGCTGCGCCTCTGCCTCGCCCACAAGGGATTCGTCTGGCTGGAGGTGGAGACTGCCGGCGTGACCGCGCACGGGTCGCGCGCCGACCTCGGCGTCGACGCGATCGCGGCGATGGGGCCTGTGCTCGTTGCGGTATCGGAGCTGAACTCTCGCCTGCTCGCCGGGCCGCGGCACCCTTTGCTCGGCACCGGCTCGGTGCATGCGTCGCTGATCGAGGGTGGGCGTGAGATGTCGACATATCCGGACCGGTGTGTGGTGAAGATCGAACGGCGCACGATTCCTGGCGAAAAAGTCGTGGGCGAGATCGCCGGCGCGCGGGTGCTGCTCGAGCGCTCATCGTCCGAGATCTCCGCGGACCACCCGCTGGCCCGCGCGGTTGCGTCGGCCGCCGGCGAGCCGGAGCGGATCGGGGTCGCGTACTGGATGGACATGGCGCTGATGAACGAGGCGGGCATCCCGACCGTGTGCTACGGACCGTCGGGTGGAGGCGAGCACGCGGACGTCGAGTGGGTCGACCTGGATTCGGTCGAGAGATGCGTCGAGGTTTACCTGAGGGTGGCCAACCTACTCTGCACCTGACGGGTAGCCGCGTTCGAGCGTGCCTGCGAGCGCCTCACCTGACGGGGAGCCGCGTTCGAGCGTGCTTGCGAGCGCCTCGACACGAGACGCCAGATCTTCCAGGGCGGATGTCTGTCGGTCCATCGCCTCCCTCAGGTAATCGAGCTCGCTCTTGTGCGGAAGCAACTTGGTCGTCAGCTGGGCAGACGCAAACCCAAGAAGCCCGATGCCTACGAAGATCAAAAGGCCGGTCAAGACCTTGCCTGCAGACGTTACCGGCGTGACATCTCCGTACCCGACCGTGCTGGCGGTGACGAACGCGAAGTAAAGGGCATCGCCGAACGTCCGGATATGAGGATTGACGCCCCCCTCGAGCTCGAAGTAGCCGTAGGCGGCGCCGACCCACACCAATAGGAGGAGTGGCCCGACCACCCAAAGCATCGAACCTCCGCGGATTCGCTCACTCGCGGCCGCGCCGACGCCAAATGCGCGCAGCACAGCTCCGACTCGGATAAATGCCACCAGGCGCAGCAGACGCAGCGCCCGGAAGGACCCGATGACCGGAATGCACGTCACGATGTCGATCCAGTGACGCTTGCAGTAGTCGCCACGCGATGGCGCGTCGTAGCAGCGCGCCGCAAATTCGACCACGAACAGTGCGGCGAGAAGGAAAACCGCGGCCGTGACAGGACCGGCAGAGCCTTGGTCCTCCATGAAGGTCAGGACGACGTAGAGGACAGTCAAGACGGCGGTGGCCAATTCCCACTCGACGGCGTGACGCTCGACAAAGGCGGTGAGCCTGCCGCGCCTCGGTGGCCATCTAGTTAGCGATTCGGATCTCGTCGCCGTCAC